>NZ_JBLNNG010000004.1:0-64035 GCF_047785185.1 Mycoplasma sp. 4079
TTTTAAAACCTTTTGAAATTGCTAAGACTAAATAGTATTTTCCGTTTTGTTTTTTTCTGCATAAGTTGTATTTCATATTCTTTATTATACCATTTTATGTGTGTAATGTAAGTAAAAAAATAAAATTTCTTTTGCTTCATATATCTATAGATATATGGATTAAAAAACGACCCTTAAAAAAAGGTCAAACTTGGAAACTCGGGAAATAAAGAACTGTCTACTTTTCTTATGCTAGTTTAATTGCAAAAAATGTACAAAAAAATCAGCACCAAGCAAATTTGGTGCTGATTAATCGACTGATTTTCTTGTTAATTATTAATTAACAATTATTTTTTCTTACCAAAGATAAAGATAGCAGCTCCTAATAATCAAGTTGCTACTGAAGCAGCCATAATGTATGGTCAAATCACCATTGGTGAGTTGTTTTTTAATGCTTTAGTAATAGCTGTTGTAAGCACATTTAATCCTTTAATATCTCCAACTTTAGAAACTAATTGTTTAATGTTTTTAAGGTCTGTTAAGTTAAGTTTATTCTTAGCTTTTGTAGATGTTTCAAAGTAATTGTGTTTAATTACAGCATTTGCTAAAGTATCGATATTAGCAAGATCTGAAGCGTCAGTTAATGATTTAAAGTTGTTTCTTGATTTGTTTGCTGTAATTGAATCAACTAAATCAAGTAAGTTTTGAGATTTAGCAATAGCAGCTTCTCCATTTGCATCTGAGAATGCTTTTGAATTAAATTCATTAATTGCTTTAACAACATTTTCTCTATGTTTGTTTGAAGCATCTGTTCCATATGTACTTTGTAAGTATTGGTTCGTTAAATCATTTAATTCATCTACTTTTTTATCATAGTTAGATTTATTTAAAGCTTTAGCGTCTTCAATAGCTTTTGCTAATGTTTCAATATCTGTAGCGTTTCTAATTGCTTCAGAAGCTTTGAATTTTTCTGAATCTGATGAATATGGTTCATCTGATAAGTATGGAAGTTTAGAAATTTCTTTAAGAGCTTTTTCTTTACCAACATCTAGGTTTGATCTTCCATCAAGAGCAGCAGTTGCATTGTTTAATTTATTTGTTAAATCAACGATGTTGTCTACTGGCTTATCAAAGTTAGTAATATCTTTAATTGCTTCTACATTAGCTTTAGCTGTATCGAAGTTAGCTTTTGGTTGTTCTGAAGCTTTTGTGTAAGCAATTGTTTCTTGTGCTTTAGAAGCTTTATCTAGAGCTTCTTTAGCATTATTCATTAAAGTAGCATTGTTTACGATGTTATTTACATCTGCAACAGCTTCTTTAGCATTAATATTAGCTTTAGCAGCATCTTTTTGTGCTTCTGATAAGTTGGTTAATTTATCAATTTCTTTAATTGCATCAGTTTTAGCTTTAGCTAATCTATCTTTACCATCAAGGTTACTAATAACATTTGCTAATTTGTTTGTTAATGATTCAATGTCTTGTACTTTGTTTTCAAAGTTCATTGTATCTTTAATTGCATTTACAGCATCTTTAGCTTTATCAAATGCATCTTTAGTAGTATCTGAAGCTTGTGTGTAATCAACTTTATCTAATTTGTCGTTAGCAGCTTTTAATGTAGCTAATGCATTGTTTAATAATTTTGCATTATCAACAATGTTTTGTACTTTTGCAAGTGTGTTTGTTCCTTCAGATTTAATTAAATCTTTAGCAGCAGTTTTTTGAGCGTCTGATAAGTTTGTTAATTGATCAATTTTATTTTTAACATCTTGTTTTTGAGCTTCTAATAATTTGTTAGCAACATTAGCGATAGTTGTTTGCTTTTCAACTTCAGTTTTAGCTGCTTCTTTCTCAGTCTCTGATAAGTTAGTTAATACATTGATATCAGCATTAGCATTTCTTTGAGATTCTTTTAATCTTGTTTCACCATCAAGTTTATTATATGCAGAAGTTAATCTGTTTTTTGCAGCTACTACTTCCCTTTGAACTTCATTGAAGTTATTTATATTTTCATAAGTTTTTGCATAAGTCAATGCTTGATTAAATTCATCTTTATTTGGTTCTTTTCTAGCTTCTGTATAGTTAGGAGTTGTTAATGCATCATTAGATAATTTTATTATTTTTCTTAAGTTATTGATTTGTTCAATATTGTTCTTAATAGTTGTTGCAGTAGATAAAAATTCTGCTGCTGCAATTTGTTTTCTGGCTTCAGCTTTTTGAGTTTTTGATAAAAATGAACTAGGGTCGTTAACTATAGCGAGTGCTTGTTCTTTAACTGCATCAACTAATTTTTGTCCATTTAAATCATTTCTAGCACTTTGCAATTCTCTTAAAGCAGTATTAACTTGCTCTTGTGTTGCATTATTATCATTTAACACTGCTTTAGCTGCAGAAAGCTGTTCACGATATTTTGTTTGAAAACCTGCTAAAGAGTCAGTATATGGATTTTTTGCATAAAATTCTGGTGTTGCCAAATCACACTCTTGTTGAAGTGCTGATTTATCAGCTACTTTGTTTTTTGTATAAACTACGTCATATTCGACAACATTTGAAAATTTAGAAAACACCCCATTATTGTCAACAGAAAAACGACCATTAATATTTTTTCGGAAGGTCATTGTGTAACCCTCAATTTGAGGTGGTGTATAATCAACACTATTTCCTCTTTGAGTGTTGTCTGTTTTTTTTGCATAGTTATTGTTAGGATCAGCGTTAACAATGTCCTTAATTAAGAATCTTTGTTCTCTTGTATTATTAGTAGAAGTTACAGTAGTTTCAGGGAATGTAACAACTTTTGAATATAATGAACCTGAATTATAAACTGGTGCTGTTATAGTTTTTGTTAAGACTGCACTTGAAGCAGGTATTTGTGTATCCGAATCAATTCCATTAAATGTTTGTTTGATAACAACCGGATAGTTATCAAATTGTTTTTCTTTTTTAGCTCTTTCTCCTCTTAAGATAACATCAACATATTTTCCTGAGAGTTGTCTTGATGAAACTGATTGGAAAACCCCTGAGAATGCACCTTTTGCTACATTTGGTTTTGATTCAGTTGTAAATTCAATTGTGAATTTATATCTACTAGAACTTCTTGTTTGAAAAATTCAACCAGAAGTAAAATCTTTGTTATAAGTTTTTAAACCATCTTCAAATTGTCCGGCGAAGCTATCATATCTATCTGCTATTTCGCTATATGATTTAATATTTTCTCCACCTAAAAGTTTTGGATTATTTCCACCTTTAACATAAGGATTAGTTTTTACACTTCATACTTCAGCTCAATATAAAATTTCCTCTCAGGTTTGAGCTTTGTTCTTGGCATTTGCATATCATTTAAGATCAACACCATTATCGCTAAGTGCTTGACTAGGATCTTGACCTGAAATTCAAGATTTTTCTAATGTACTGATTCTTCCTCAATCATCTCGTGATTGACGTGTTATTTTGATTTTTGAACCATCCTTAATCTTTAAATCATCAGTAAGTGCAAACATAAAATATGAGTGTTGCTCGTCCTCTTTATTACCATCTTCTCCTATAAGAGCAAATTCTTTAAAGAAATCTAAAGTTCAGCTAATTTCATCATTAGCTTTCGGTGTTTTAGTTATACCAATTGATCTGTTTAAATATGAATCTGGACGCGTTCTTTCTTCATTTCGTCAAACTCAACCAGAGTAATTTCAATTATATGTACCTGTGTCAGTTGAATCATCTCAAGCATATTCTTTTAGATTTGGAGCTTGAATACTATCATATGTCCAACTATTATTTCAATTTAGAATCCCTTCACCGGCTTTACCTCTTTCAGGATTTGTAGTTGTTACAGTTTCAGTTGTTGCACTTACTGTTGTAAGTAAAGCAAGTGGAGCTGTAACTGCTGCACTTAAAGGTAAAAGAATTCATTTTTTCTTGTTTTTTAAGTTCATAAAATTTCCTTTTTTAATAATTACTTAAGGAAGCTAAAAATATTAATTTTTAAGCTAGAAAAGCACTTATTTTATTCTATTTTATAAGTTAAATATTCATATTAACTACGTTTATATTAGCATAAAATCATCTTTGAGGCATCTTTTTTTTTTTTTTTTGCAAAAAAGTGTAATTTTTTACATATTTTCACTCTTAAAGTTTCACTTTTATGAAATTTTTATATTTTTTAAAATGTAAAAAAATCAGCACTATTTTTATCTAGTACTGATTGATTTTGATTGTTTATTAATCGTTAGTTAATTTCTTATTTTTTTCTACCAAATACAAAGATTAACATACCAATTAATCAAGTTGCTACTGAAGCAGCTACAAAGTATGGTCAGATTAAGATTGGTGAGTTATCTTTTAATGCTTTAGTAATAGCTGTTGTAAGCACATTTAATCCATCAATATCTCCGGCCTTAGAAATTAATTGTTTAATATTTTTAAGGTCTGTTGAGTTAAGTTTTTTCTTAGCTTTTGTAGATGTTTCAAAGTAATTGTGTTTAATTACAGCGTTTGCTAAAGTATCGATATTAGCAAGGTCTGAAGCGTCAGCTAACTCTTCAAAGTTATTTCTTGATTTGTTTGTTGTGATTGAATCAACTAAATCAAGTAAGTTTTGAGCTTTAGCAATAGCAGCTTCTCCATTTGCATCTGAGAATGCTTTTGAATTAAATTCATTAATTGCTTTAACAACATTTTCTCTATGTTTGTTTGAAGCATCTGTTCCATATGTACTTTGTAAGTATTGGTTTGTTAAATCGTTTAATTCATCTACTTTTTTATCGTAGTTAGCTTTGTTTAAAGCTTTAGCATCTTCAATAGCTTTTTGTAGTTCTTCACTTGATGTAGCGTTTTTAATAGCTTCAGAAGCTTTAAATTTTTCTGAATCTGATGAATATGGTTCATCTGATAAGTATGAAAGTTTATCAAGTTCTTTAAGAGCTTCTTCTTTAGCAGCATCTAAGTTTGCGCTTCCATCAAGTGTAGCAGTTGCATCGTTTAATTTATTTGTTAAATCAACGATGTTGTCTACTGGCTTATTAAAGTTAGTAATATCTTTAATTGCTTCTACATTAGCTTTAGCTGCATCAAAGTTAGCTTTTGGTTGTTCTGAAGCTTTTGTATAAGCAATTGTTTTTTGTGCTTTAGAAGCTTTATCTAGAGCTTCTTTAGCATTATTCATTAAAGTAGCACTGTTTACAATGTTATTTACATCTACAATAGCTTCTTTAGCATTAATATCAGCTTTAGCAGTATCTTTTTGTGCTTTTGATAAGTAACTTAACTTATCAATAGTAGCAATAGCATCTGCTTTAGCTTTTGCTAAGTTTGAATCTCCATTTAATGCTTTGTAAACATCTTTAAGAGTTTGCACTTTATCTTGTAAGTTTTCTACAGCGTTTTCAAAGTCTTCTTTACTTTCTAATGAATTTAAATTATCTAATGCTGTAGTTAATGCATTTTGTTTGTCTGCATCAGCTTCTTTGAATTGAACTTTTTCTTTAACTGGGGTAATGTCTTTAATTGTCCCTAGAGCAGCATCAACTGCTGTTGTATTTGAAACAATGTTATTTACATTGTCAATTGTATTTTGTTTTTCAACTTTAGCTTTAGCAGCATCTTTTTGTGTTTCTGAGATGTTTTGTAATGCATCAATAGTTTTCTTAGCTTCTTTTTTATACTTGTCTAATTCAGTTAAGAAACCACTTAAAGTAATAGTTTTAGATTGTTCTGATTCAATATCAGTTAAGTTTTCTTTAGTTGAAGCAATTTTATATTTAAAGGTAATTGAACCATCGGTATCATCAGCACTTAATTCAATAATTTTTAAATTAACTTGATTAATCGCTTCATTATCTAAGTTCATATCAAAATATGTGCTTAAATTATTTAATACTTCATCTTTATTAGCTAATAATTCTGAAGGTAAAATTTCAGCTTGATTATCTAATTTATATTCAACATGAGATTGAATTGTATCATCTGCTAATAAATTATTAATTCTTTCTTTTTCAGTTAAAAATCCGTTAATAGTGAATTCTTTATCATCAACATGAATGTCATTTAAACCGTCTCTTGTTGAATAAATGCTATAAGTACCGCTTAAAGTACCATTTCTATCATCACGAGTTTTATTACTAATTGTAATATTTGTGGTTTTAACGTCATTTTTATTTAAATTACCGATAGTAATTTCAGTATCTGAAGCTTGTTTTTGATTTTTATCACTAACACTATTATTAAAATCAAAAACTAAACCTTCTAATCTTTGTAATTCAGTTTTGAAACCGCTTAATTTATTAGTATTAGCACTTCTTGTTTCATTAACAACAATTTCTGCACCTTCTAAACCTGGTTTAGTTGATTGCAAGGTATAACTTACTTTGATATATCCTTCACGATCATCACGTTCAGTAATAGTTAATGAATTTTCTTTAACTTTAATTTGATTTTGTTCTAAAGTTTCATTATTCTTTAATTTAACAATTACTTTTGAATCAATTACATCATTTTTATTATAAAGAGGTAAGTATTGATCACGATTTGTAAAATCAAGCACAATTTTCGGTAAGAAGTCTTCAATTCTTCTTTTCTCTTCTTCAGTATTTGTTAAGAAGCCAGCAAAATTAACAGGAGTTGATTCTTTAGAAATTACTTGTTGTTCTTTGAATGTTTCTTTTCAATTGCTTACTAATTTTTTCAAATCAGTTTGATCAGTATTTACTTGTCTATTTGAAATTAATTTGTATTTAACTCCAATTTGACCAGTATTATCATTTGCATCTGTTAGAAGTAAATCAGAGCTATGATCGCTTGTATTGTCGGCATTTTCTTTAATTGAAGCACTAAAATTATCTTTATTTAATGTTGAAGCTTTTTGAGTTTCTTTATTAACAGTGTTATTTAATGAAATATTATATGGATTTGTGTCAACTAATTTATTTAATCTTTGTAATTCTGTTTCAAATCCACTAATAATAATTTCTTTAGTATTAGAAACCACAGAAGCAAAGTCTGGTTTAGTTGATCTAATTTGGAAACTTAAACGAATTTCACCAGTTAAATCATTGTAACCAACAATTTTTTGATTAACAAATTCATAATTATCTTTATTTAATGTATCTCAAGTTCAATTAGTGGTTGCATTTGTTAAACTTGAAGCTTGTTCATTTGCTTTATTTGGATAATCAATACGATAAAGAACACCATTTTCAGCTTTGTCACTAAAATCAATAGAATCTAATCTTTCTTTTTCTTTTTGCGCTAAAGTTTTAAAGCCACTTAAAGTACCTGATTTATTATATTGTTTGCTTGAAGTTACAGCATTCAAGTTTTGTGAATTAACTGTACCTCTATTAGAAATAATTTGTCAAGTATAACTAATTTCACCTGTGTTATCATTAGCTGATTTATCTACTACTTTTAAGTTATAACTTGTATCTTTATTAGTTGCTAATTTATTTAAAATTAAGTCTTTTAATAATTGTGATGCCGTTCATTTATCATATTGGTCGTTTGCAATATTTTTAATTCCAGCTTCAATTGCTAAGTTTTGAATAATTTCATCAAGACGCATTTGCTCAGTTTTAAAGCCTTTAATTTGTGCGTATTTATTATCTGAAATTACATCTTTATAAATTTCATCGCTTTTTTCAGAAACTAAATGGTATTGGATTCTAATAGAACCTTCAATTTCATTTCTTGCATCAATATTATCAATTACAACTCTAGCTTCTGGATTAGTTTCTTTAATAGTTTTAATTACTTTTTCAATAACTGTACTTGAAGGTAAAGTTGTAGTTTTGTTTTCATAATCTAATGCAACAGTCAAATTATTTAAACGTGTTTTTTCTGCTTCACGATCAATTTTATCTTGCTCTGCCTTAGTTCTGAAACCAGATACACTAATAGAACCTAAATCAGTATTATCTGAAACAGGTGTTACAAAAGGAGCATTAGGATCAACTTCTCAATTAGAAATTAATTCAGCTTGAGTTTTGGTTGATCTAAGTTCGGCTTTAATATTAACAGTTCCTGCAGCATCATCTACACTTTCTTTAGAAACATTAATTAATTCAGCTTTATTTTCATTGCTTTGAGTATAGTAGAAATTACTTAAATCATCATTATCATCTACTGCTTTTGAAGGTATTGATAATGATTTTTGTGGATAATCAACATTAATATTTTGATTATACATCTCTTGACGTAAATTATTTAATCTACCTTTTTCAGTTAAATAATTATTAATAATAATTTCTTTTGGTTCTGAAACTACATCTTGACCGTTTTTGTTACTAATAACTTTAAATTGAACTTTTAAAGCCCCAATTACATCATTATAACCAATTACATTAGTATTAGTGATACTAATTCTTTCGTTAGCGTGATTGTCTGGAGTTTTGAAAGTTAAGTTAATATCATTATGCTTAGAAGCATCATTGAAAGTAGAAGCTAATTTAGTTGCATCACCTAAACCGACAAATTCAGCATTGGTATAGGCATCAATAATTTCCTTTTCTCTTTCAATTGGACTTTGAAAACCACCAATAGTAATTTCTTTAGTTACACTTGAAGTAACGTCACCTAAATTATCTTTAGTAGAAGTTAAATTATAAGTAACAATTACTTGTTGATTATTGTTTGGATCTACTTTTACATTAGTAATTGCGATTTTAGCTTTTGAATCACTTAATAATTTTTGGTTTGGACTCAACATATCTTCATTTACTTCTGAAGCTAAAACTTTATTTTTAGCTTTTTGCCCAGCATAAGTAATTTCTTTAGAGATTGTGTTGTCATTGATTACTTTGTCTAATCTTTTACTTTCAGTTAAAGTATTAAAAGTAGCAGTTCTTACCTCAGTAGAAACAATATCATCTAAACTAGTTCTTTTTGATTTAATCTTGTATTCAACAGTAAATGCTCCGGTTTTATCATTAATAGAATTTGAAACAATTTTAACTTCATAAGCTTCATCTGTTTCGCTTGTAGCAAAAACAATATCGCTTGGTTTTATTTCAGAAGCAGTTTTATTTAATTTAACATTTTCACTTAAAGTAGGTTGATAACTAAGAGCATCAATTCTTTCTTGCTCAGTTTTATATTTATCCTTAGTTTCTGATTTAAAAGTATAAGTTTTAACTGCAGTTTCTGCTTTAGTTAAATTTTCTTTAGTTGATCTTAATTTATATGAAATAGTTAAACTACCACTTCGATCATCTTGATCAGTAATAGCTAATTCAACCACTTCAGCTTCGCTATTCTCAGGTAAAGTTACAGCTAAAGCACTATTAATGTTAGCAGCAGAAATTTCAGAAGGCATAAGTTGTGCATTTTTATTTGTATAAGTAACGTTTATATCATTTAAACGATCAACTTCTTTGTATTTTGTGGTTCGATATGCAGTAAGAAGTACATAATTTGATCACTTAGAAATAATAGGTTTCGGATTTTCTTCAACAGGTTCTCAATTTACTGAGATTAAATCGGTTCTGGCTGAAATTATTTTAAAACAAACATGAGCTTCTCCCTTTGTATCATTTGGATAGATATATAGTTCGGGACTAATTGTTACATTTTGATTAACTAAATTATCAGCAATTTTAGTTGTGAAATCATCTGAGTTTAATTCAGAAGGTAACTTGTTTGAATGTTCTTCGCCACGTTTTTTATCAACAATTTGGACCACTCAAGTATCTTTAATTAATTCATTAATTCTATCTAATTCAGTTTTAAAACCAGAAATAGTAACAAATTTTTCTTCTGATTTTACTTTCTCTAAGCCAGGTTTAGTTGATTGCAATTTAAAGCCAAGTTTAATTTGTCCAGTAACATCATTGTAGCCTACAATTCTTTTTTCAGCAAAAGTATATTGGCCATCAATTTCTGGACTTCAACTTCACTTACTGCTATCTAAATCTTCTATGGTAACTTTAGAAGCTAAAATTTTAGATTTATCACTTCTATCAATACTATAACCACTTAAGCCATCTAATCTAGTTTTTTCACCATTTTTAAATCCGGTGATTGTTACGCTATTAGCATCAGATTTTGGCACTGTATAAGTGATATTATCTAAATTATTATCTTGTCTTCAGAATAAATCTTCTTTAGATTTAGTTGAAGTTAAAGTGAAGTTTAAAGTACTTCTACCAAAATCAGATTCTTGATTAATGTTTGTGATATCGAAAGTTAATTCTTCATTTGTTGCATTTGAATATGAATAATTAGCTTTATTTTTAGCAGTTTCTGAATTAGCTAATTCATTGGCAGCTGTAAAATTAAGACTAATTTTACTTTTATCTTCATTAATACTATTAGCAATAGTATTTAATCTTTGTTTTTCAGTTTGATAATTATCTTGAGTATCTGCTTTAAAAACGTAAGTTTGCACTTTAGTTTTAACATCAGTTAACTTGGCTTTAGTTGAAACTATTTCATAAGTAATTTCAAGTTTACCATCAACATCATTAGCAGCAACTACTTGTATATTTTGAATAACGGCATCTGGTTGATTATCATCGATTTCCACAGTAAAAGGACTTTGATCATTAGCATAATTTTTAGCTACATTAGTAGCAAATAATTCTGGATTATTATTAGTGTGATTGATAGCTAAGTTATATAAACGATTACTTTCATCAAGTTTAGATTTAAGATTGCTTAATTCTTCTTTTAAAGCTTTAAAGTTAGCAAAAGCTTTAGTATAAAGTCCACTGTAATTATTTGGATCTTCTTGTTCAACTTGATTGAATTTATCTTTATTTTGATTACCATCTGCTAAATTTGAATTAAATGCAGTAGTTAATTTTGTAGTTAAACTATCGGCATCTTTTTTGAGTGATTCAATAGCATTTTTATAACCGACATTAGTATCTACCACATAATTAGTTTGTCATTGGTTAATTTTATTTAATTCTTTACCAATTGCTAGGTCTAAGGCTTGAACTTTTTTAAATTGATTTTCTTTATCATTTTCATTAGTAATTGTAGTATCAATTTCTTTTAACAATTGTTGTTTTAATTCAACTGTCATATGTTTTAATTCATTTTGTCTTGGTAAATATGAACTAGAACCATCTAATTTAGATTTGGCATCTTCAAGATTTCTTAATAAAGTTTCAATTTCTGTACTATTAGTAATTGTTTTAGTAGCAGAATCATCAATTACTGCCTCGGTTTGCTTAATATAGTTTTTATAATTTTCTTTTTCGGTTTGAGTTTTTTCATAAACATAAAGTTCATCAGTAATTTCACCATTATTATTTGGTTTAAGTGAATCAGGCAATTTATCATAGTAATCTTTTAATGCTTTCATTTGTGTATTTAAATTAGTTGCATTTGTTTTAAATGTTTCATAATTTTTAGGATTTACATAATTACTATCATTACTATCTGCAATATTTATTTGATCAATTAAAGCTTGTTTTTGCTTAGCAGTTAAATTAGTTAATGAACGAATATGATCAATTAATGCTGCTTTATCATAAATTAGTTTTAAATTTGCATCATTACCAAATTGAGTAAATTCCTTGCTAATTGGATTAAGTTGTGCTTCATTGATTAATCTTGAAAATTCTGTCTTCTCATTTTCGGTTAAATTAGTTAATTTATTTAATTTAGCAATTGAATTAGTTTTAGCTTTAGCAAAAATTTTATTAATTTGTTCTGCTAATTCACTATTATTTGTGCTTCAAACAGCGTCTTTAACTGCTCCATTATTACCTTCATAGTTATTTTGTAATCTTTCTAATAAAGCAGCAAATTCTTGTCTTTCAGTTTCAGTGCTTTCAACAAAAATAAATGAATCAACTGCTTTTTGAGCTTGATTTTTGTTACCATCTAAAGCATTTAAACTTTCAGTTAATAAATTAAGCCCATTATCCAATTTAGTTTTAAAGTTGTTAAACTTAGCATAATCAGTTAAAAAACCTTTACTTGGATCATTTAAAAAGATTTTTTGGTATTCTGCATTGTCAAAAGCATCAATAAATTTATTGTATTTTTCACCATCTTCATGAGAACTAAGAGTATTTTCAGAAACAGTTTCTTTTCAACTTCCATCGGCATTTTTTAAATTATTGTTAATTCAAGTTACATAATCATTTAAATATTTACGCTTCAAAATTGCATCAGCAACTTCTGCTTGGAATTGCTTCAATGTTTCTAAATTGGTATTTGAATTGGTTTCAATTAAGTTATCAATACCACCATTAGTTGCAGTTAATTTAAACTGATTATTGATAATGTCAATTGCTTTTTCTTTAAATAATTTAACTAAATTATCTTTTTCAGCTTGAGTTAAACTTTTGTATGCTTCAGGATAATTTTGACTAAACTCACTAGTTGCAAGATCATTAATCTTACCACTAATTGTTTTGTCATTAGCAACTTTGTATCCATCTAATTTCGCCACTTCTTGATCATAGGTTTGGTGATCTTTACCTAAAATTCCATTTAATTTAATACCTCAATCAGTAGCAGTTTTTTGCCCTTGTGGCAGAGGCTGATCGCTTTTTAAGGCATTTTTTCCACTAGATAAAAATTCATGAAGTTTTTCAACCATTTCTTTTAAATTTTGAGTAGAAGAATAAGCAAAATTTAATTGAGAAATTAATTTGTTTTCATCGCTAGATAATCCTTTATTTGCATCAGAATAATAAATTTCATCAACTTCTGAAGCAAATTGAATCGTAGGAATCATAAATCTCAATAATTTAATAAAAGTGTATACATACTTTTTATCATCAGGTGTACTTCTGGTGTTATGATCATCAAATCAAACATCACTTTCATTCTTATTTTCACCCCTATTTTTAAATTCATTATTAATAAATTTTTGAACTAATTCACTAACTCAACCTGATAAATTAGGGAAATCTGTTTGTAACATTTGTTCAATCCTTAATCTATCAGTAATAAGAGGAGTATAGGCTAAATCATTAAAAACATAAAAACCTTGAGAATCTTTAGTTGTGTTAGCAAGTTTTGCTTCTGCAATATTTCATTGATTTTGGAAATTAGTGTCTTTAATTTTTGCTTTAATTTTGAAAGTGCTTGGATCAATATTATTAAGTGGTGAATTTAAAGTGTATTCACTATAATATTCTCTTGCATTATTTATGTTATTGTATTTTGTTCTATCTAAATCAAGTAATTTAATTTCTGTTCCATCTTTATTAGTGTAATAAAGACCTACTTCATACAATTTATTATCAATTTCATCATCTTCTCTTCTTTTAAATGATTTAGGTAAATATATGTTAGCTTCAGATGAATTAACTGTTTCTTTGATTCTAAATTTGTATTCAGTTGATTTAGTTTTTTCACTTCTTATGATAAATCCAGATTCACCTTCAAAACCAGAGTTAAATCCAACATCAAAAAGAGTGTAAGCTCCACCTAAAAAGGTTGGAACAGAAGTGTTGCCATTTCATTTAAAATTAGGATTATCAACTGTTTCAAATTCAACAACTACAACGTTGTTTGATCACCCCCTATTTCTAGCATTTGGTGCATCAATGAAAAAACTAAACATATATCCAGCATTTTTTTCTAATAAATTTCAAAAACCAATACCTTCATTATTTAATAAATCTTCATCATACAAGCCATCATTTATTAATTGTCTTGCTACTTCACCATTTTCAAATTTATTAATTTTTTTAATAGATTTATGATAGAAACCAGGTGTTCCTTTTCCAAGGGTAGTAACTTGGTCGTTAATTAATCTATTAGCAATATTTGAGCGGCTATCACGAGTTAAACCATTTTTTTCAGCAGTTGCTTGTTCTTCTGCTGTTCAAGGGTAGGCAGAATTAGTTCACAATCCTCTTAATCTAATTTCGCTATTATTGTTATATCCGGCTGCTCCAGCTGTAGAAGTATTTTCTGGATTTACTCAGTTAACAATGTTTTGTCACTTATCTTCAAAGTAAGGATTTTGAGAATAAAGCGGATTAATAAAAGTGTAATCACTTTTATTGGTTGGTAATTTAGTTCATGAAACCGGAATTTCCTTTGTTGAAACATTTGCATAATCAATAGCATTAATATCAGCTGGATAAAATGAAAATTTAACGAATGAATTATCCGCTAAAATCATGTCTTGAGAAAAATAAAAACCACCTAAATATCTGTTTTCTCTAAAATTAGCTGGTTGATCTTTATGAAAAATTAATTTTCATTTTCTACGTCTACCATTTAATGATTTATCATCAACCCAATTACCTCTTTTAGTAAATCTGTCAAAATAATTTGTATTTAAGAAATTAGGATTTCTATTATCAGTTACTGATGGATCACCAATAGTTACTAAATTTTGAGTTCCTTTATATCCATAGAATTGATACCCGTTTCCATTGTCATATGAACCATATTGACTATATCTTGTATTAGAATAAATGTCAGTATCTTCATAAAAGAAACTGTCATATTTAGTATCATTAGTATCTTTACCCATATAGATAGGAACTGAAGAAATTAAAAGTATAGATGAAGAAAGGGTAGCGCTTAAAAGCGTAAATATATTTTTTTTCTTCATAAATGAAGTCTCCTGTTAATTGTTTTAATTAAATATAAATATATACACATTAAAATAAACATAAAAATAACTCAACTCATGCAAGTTATTATTAATGATTTCGAAATACATATGAAATCATTATATATATGTATATGTATATGGATGTATTATACATCTTATAGAAGAGCTTATAGAAGAATTATAAAAAAAACAAAACGTTTTGAAAATTGCATTAATTTTAGGTATGAAATTAATTCTTGTGAAGATTCTAAACAAAAGAAATGAACTGGGGCACTGAAAGTGGAAAGAAGGGTTAATTAGACATAATAACACCTCAATGTTGTTGAGGTGGTTTTACATTTATGAAATTTTTTGGTTTTTACAAAAAATACAAAAAAATCAGCACTATTTTTATCTAGTACTGATTGATTTTGATTGTTTATTAATTGCTAATTAACTTCTTATTTTTTCTTTCTACCGAATATAAAGATTAACATACCAATTAATCAAGTTGCTACTGAAGTAGCTACAAAGTATGGTCAGATTAAGATTGGCGATATTTCTTTTATTTTTTTATCAATAGTTGTTTGTTTAACTACATCTTCGTTGTTATGAGAGTTAAGATTATTTAAAATTTCATCTGAATCAGCAATTGCTTTATTAATTGCATCTTTTTGATATTTAGTTAATTTTTCAAATTTCTTAGATTCGGTTAAATCCACTAAATCATTTTTAGCTTTAGCTAATTCTTCAGCATCAACATATAATTGAGTAATTTGATTATGTTTATTATCAAATTCTTCGCTTGTAGCATTATTATCTAAAATGTTATTGATTAATGTTGCTTTGGTTTTGTCATTAAGCACGTCGCTCGCTTTAACTTGTTGAATTAATTTGTCTTTAACTTTAACGTTATTTAAGTTATTTATAAAGCTTGAATCATTAACTAAATTGAGTGTTTCGCTAATTAATTTATCTCTAGTTTCGTCAGAAATTTTGTTGTCTTTAGCTTCTTGATGTAATTGATCAATTAATTCTAATCTAGCTTTTTCATTGTCTAATTTATTAGTAAATTCTTCGCTTGTTTCATCTAATTCTCTAATGTTTTGAGAAATTGAATCTTTTTGATCTTGTGTCAAGTTAGGATTTTGTCTAACTTGATCAATTGCTTCTTGTTTCTTGTCAATGTTTTTAGCTATTTCATTGTAGTTTTGTTCAGTTGGATTGTTAGCTAAAACATCTTCAACTAATTTAGCTTTATCATTGTCACTTAAAGTTTGATCATTATTAATTTTACTTAATTTATTTAATTGATCTTTGATGTTGTCAAAGCTTACTAAAGCATTTTCGCTATTAGCATTAATTGGGTCTAATTCAGCAATTAATGCATCTTTTTGAGCTTGTGGTAAGTCTGATTGGTTAATTTGTTCGTAAAGATTTGCTTTTTTATCAACATTACTAATTTGATGATCAAGACTTGATTTGGTTTGATTGTTATCTAAGTCAATAATTTCATTAACTAGATTTGCTTTATTTTCTTTAGTTAACTCATCATTTGCTTTAATTTGTTCAATTGCTTTAACTTTAGTTGAAATATTATCTGCTTCAGTAGCAAAATTATCTGAATCTTTTGCTAAGTTATGAACTTGATCAATTAAAGCTTCTTTAGCATTTTCATCTAAATTAGGGTTTTGTTTAATTTGGTCAATTAAATTCAATTTAGATTCAATGTTATTTAATTTATCAGTTAATTTACTGTCATCATGAGGCACATTAATTACTTCATTTACTAATTTGTTTTTGTCTTCATCGCTAATGTGTTCATTAGTTTGAATTTTTTCAATTAGTTCAGCTTTTTGGTCAATGTTAGCAATTTGATTTTCTAAATCATCTTGTTTATTGTTTAAGTTAGCAACTTCATCAATTAATTGTGCTTTTTGTTCATCAGTTAAATTAGGATTGCTTCTTATTTCTTTGATTTTATTTTCTTTAAGTTCTTCATTAGCTAATTGATCAGCAAATGTTTTATCTCTAGGGTCTAATTGACTGATATTATCACTTAATTTTGCTTTATCTTCAGCGTTTAATTGAGAGTCATCAGTAGCGTTAATTCTTTCATAAGCTTTTTCTTTAGCTTTAATCTTGTCTAATGTATCACTATATGAATTTTTGTTAGCTTTGCTGTTTAATTTATCATCAACATTAGCTTTTTCAATATCGTCGATTAAATCTGCTTTTTGTTCAGGTGTTAAATTAGGATTATTTTTAACATCATTAATTAAGTCTGCTTTATTAACGATTTTATCTAAATTGTCTTTGAAGTTTTGAACTTCATCAGCATTATCTGAATTAGAAGGAATAGCTAAGTCTTTAACTTGATCTATTAAAGCTTGTTTTTCAGCAGGAGTTAAGTTGTTATTTTCATGAACTTTTTCAATCGCTTTTTGTTTAGCATATTCAAAGTTTTTATCACCATCAAGAGCATTTTTCGCATCAATTAATGCTTTTTCTAATTCTAATACTTTAGCAACGTCTTCATTAGTACCTTGTTTACTGATTAATTCATCAACTTTGGTTTTAGCTTCATCATAGTTAGCTTTTGGTTCTTGAGAAGCTGCAACATATTTAGGATTATCTGGTTGAGTTAATTCATCATTAATTGCCTTAGCTGTTTCTTTTAATTGACCCATAGCATTGTTCAATGTTTGAGCTTTATCAACCACTTTGTCAACATTAGCTAACAATTTAGCTTTATCAACTTCTTCAATTAAAGCTGTTTTTTGAGCGTCATTAAGATGTTCAAGGCTATTAATTAAGTTTTTTGCTTCAGCTTTTTTGTTATTGATTTTTTCATCACCGTCAAGGTTTTGAGCGGCAACATTTAATTTTTCAATTAATGAATCTATGTTGTCAACACTTAATTCAGCGCTTCCGTTTTCTTTATCAGCTAAATTACTTGCATCATTAAACGCTTTATCAAATTCACGCATTTTTTCTTCAGTTGCATTTTTGTAATCAACACTATTAGGTATGTCTTGATTGTCGACAACTGCTTGTTTAAGCTCAGCCATTTTTCCATCTAATGCTTGCGCTTCTTCAGTTACAGCTCTAACATCTTCAGGAGTTGTAGCCTTATCAACTTTAGCAATTAAAGCTAATTTTTGAGCATCATTAATGTTTTCTAAAGCATTAATTTTAGCAATTTCTTCAGCTCTAACTGTTTTAATGTGTTCTTTACCATTTAAGTTATTAATTGCTTCATGAACCGCATTGATTTTTTCTGCAATCTTGTCATTGCTTAAGATGTCTTTTGTATCATCGCTCGGTTCGTTTAAAGCTGTTTCATAGTCTTTTAAAGCTTGAATAGCATCGTCATATGCTTCTCTTAAATCTTCTTCTGAACCTGTGTAATTAATATCGTTTTTAATCTTAGATTCGTTGTTTAAGTATTGATCAAGTGTAGCCATTGTACCATTAACCAAAGCATTATTTGCATCAACTGTATTTACATCGGCAACTGAATTTTGCTCATTAATTTTAGCAATTGCTTCATCTTTTTGTTGATCGGTTAAATTGTTATAAATTGGGTTTTCACCTTTAATTTTAGCAATAGCGTTTTCTTTAGCTTGAGCAACTTTTTCATCACCGTTTAATCCGTTGATTGCATTATTTAGTTCAGTGATTTTAGTATCAATTTGCTCAACACTTAAATTAGTTCCATTATCACCTAAATCTTCAGCTCTAATTGCTACTTGATTATTGTATTTAACTTGACGATCTTCGTCAGCTTCAACATAATCAACACTTGTTTTGTCAACTTCGGCAATATCTTTGTAAGCTTTCATTTTGTCATTAATTGCTTTAGCTTTTTCAACAATATTATTAACTTCACTTGCCTGGTTATTTTTGACTTTTTCAGTTAAGAATGATTTTTGAGCTGGATTTAAGTTAGTTAATTTATTAATTGTTCCAATAGCTTTTGCTTTAGCTGTTTCATCAGTTTTGGCTTGATCTAAAAGATTTTTAACATTAATAGCAAAATCTTCATTTGTCTTATCTAATGTGGCAGCATCAATTTTAGCAATATATGTATCTTTTTCAGCTTTAGTTAAATTATCCAGTTTAGCTAATTCATCTTTGGCATTGGTTTGTGCATATTTAAGAGCCTTGTTATAAACAGCTTGTGTTTCTTCTTGTGTTGGAACTTTTGGTAATTTTTCGATTTCAGCTTTCAATAAGCCTTTTTGGTTTTCGTTTAGACTTGGGAAATGATTCTTAATGTCATTTCTTAATACTTCTCTATTTCCATCAAGGACTTCATCAGCAGTTTTTAAGGCTTCTTTACTTTGGTTTGCTTCATTAGCTAAACCATTTAATGAATCAGCAGTTGCATTGCTTAAATCTTTAGCTTTTAATTCTGCTAATTTATCTTTAGCATTTTTCAAGGCTTGATCAACAGTTTCTTTTCTATCTTGGACATCGTTGGTATAAATACTTGTTGCAACTTTAGCTTCTGTAGAAGTAATTTGTTTTTCTAAGTCACCAAGATCTAAGTTTAATTTTTGAGCTTTTTCTAAGATTTTTTGTGCAGCTTCTTCATCAGTAGCATTATTTAATAAGTCTTTAATTTTATCTTTTTGATCTTTTGATAAATTATCAAGTTTATCAACTGCTTTAGCTTTTTTGTTTTTGTTTTCTTCACCATTAAGTGCATTATAAGCAGAAATTAATTCTGTTTTAGCATTATCAATTTCTGTTTTTGAAGCATTATCTTTAACAATTAAATCATTTAAAGCCTGTAATTTTTCATCGTAAGTTTCTTTTAAAGCAGCATCTGCTAATCTATATTTGTCAGCAACTTTATTTGCTGATTTAGCTGTTTCATAGGTTAATCTGTCATCTTTTGCTAATTTTTGAATTTGTTCTTTTACAACATTCTTAGCTTCTAAAATGGCAGTATTTAAAGCTGTAGCAGTTTCTTGAACAGTTGAAGCTTGTGATGTTGGCGATGATTTAACTTGATTTTCAAATACGGCTTTTTGATTTGGGGTTAAATCACTTAAATCATTGATTGCGTTAATAGCTGCTTGTTTATTTTGATTTAATTGTTCAGCTTCTTGAATTATCGCTTTAACAGCAGCGTCATATTTGCGACCTTGAGTTTCATCAAGTGCAGCATTATTAACTTTTCTTACTAATTCAGTAATTTCATCATTTGAAAGATTTGCATAATTATTATTAATTTTGTTTGACGCTTTGGTTTTACTTAAACTTAATCCTTCTTGAAGGATGCTTGATTTTTCTTCTTGTGTTGGTTGTTTTTGTAAATTATCAACTTTGCCCTGTAAAGTTTTAATTTGACTAGCATCTAATAATTCTCAATTATTAAGATCTTCTTTGAATTTGTTTCTAAATCCATCTAAGGCATCAATTGCATCATTTAAGGTTGACGTTTGAGTGTTAATTTCACCGGTTTTTTCAGCAATTTGATCTTTGTTTAAATTACTTAAATCAGCTGTTTCATAGCCTTCTAAGGCTTTTTTAGCATCTTGAATTGCTTGGTCAAATTTAGCTTGGTTACCCGTTGTATCACCTGTATATTCAAGTTTATCTTTTTTGCCTTCAGCTTCAGATATTTTAGCTTTAAGATCAACAATAGCTTTATCTAAGTTTTTAGCTGCTTCATTAATTTTGTTTGCTTCTTCTTTATTAGCGGCTCCATCAATTTTATCTTTGATAGCTTGTTTTTGTTTAGGTGTTAAATTGTTTAAATCATCAATTCTTTGATTTAATGCATTTTGGTTTTGATCACCATTTAACTCACCATAAGCAGTTTGTAAATTGCTTAATACTGTTTCAACAGCACTTAATTCTGAGTTAGCGCCATTAGTTTTATTAAGTAATTCTTGAGCTGCTGATAAAGCATTATCATAAGCTTGTTTTTTATTAGCATCTGCTAAAGTATAAACAATAGCTGTTTTAGCATCATTGTTTTGATCATCTTCAACTGCCTTTTTAGTTAAAGCGGTTAATTCAGCTTTAACAGCATCACTTAATTCATTCATTTTGGCATTTAATGTGCTTGCTGTTGCACTACGAGTTTGAATTGCTTCAGTTGAAGTAGCTGATTTTAAATCTGCTTTATAAGCGTCTAATTGATTGTTATTTAAATAAGGGTAATTATTTGTTGCATCAGCAATAGCTTTTTCAATTTCTGCTTTAACTTGAACTTTAGCTACTTCATTAAGATTATTGGCTTTTTCTAATTCATCTAATAAAGTTTGTTTTTTTGCTTCAGGAACATTGTTATTAATGTATTGGGCAACTTTTTCTTTTTCAGCTTGTAAAGTAGTTTTAAAGCCTGTTAAAGTAATTTTTCTTGTGTTAGTTGAAACAACCGCTGGATTTTGTGGGTCATTATTTGAATTCAATATTGCTTTGGTAGAAGCAATTTTGAATGTTATATCTAATGTACCATTATCATTGTTTGGCGATAACTGAATACTGTTTAAATAACCTTCAACATCTAAGTTTGCTGGGTTGTTAAACGCTTTAATAGCTTTTTTAGCAACTTCACTTGGCAATTGATTTCTATCAATTGCGTTAGTATCACTTTCATCAATAGTAAATGAATTATTTGAATCAGCTAAAATAGCATCTACTCTTTCTTGTTCAGTTAAAGTGCTTAAGGCATTATCATTATTTAAAATATAAGTTTTACTTGATTGGATACTTTCAAGATTTTCCTTAGTTGATTGATATTTGTAACTTAAGTCTAATTTACCTGTTAGTTCATTTCGATTTGAAATAACTCAATCAACTGGTTTAACATCTGCAGGGATTGTAGAATCGTTAAATTCAACATCATCTTTAGTAATTTCACTAGCAGTTTTAGTATTTTTTGAATTATCTTTAACTTTGGCAGTTGCAGTTTGTAATGAATTTAATCTAGTTAATTCATCATTATAACGTTGTTGACCATTTAAATTATTAATTGCATTTTGAATTTCAGTATTCATTGAGTCAACATTAGTTTTATTCATCAAGTCAGAATTATTTTTAGTATTTAAAGCAGTTAATAAATCTTCTGCTTTTTTAATTGCGCCACCTTTTTGACCATTATTTTTAACAGGATTACCATCATAAGCAGATCTTAAATCATTTGTTGTGTAAATATAATCGCCACCTGTTACAACAGTATTTTGTTTCGTGATGTAATCACGCAAGGTTTTCATTGATGAATTTAACGCATTATTAGTTGCATCTTGACTGTTAACATCTGCAATGGTATTTTTAGCATTAATTAAAGCAATTGCTTTTTCTTTTTGTTTATCAGTTAATGATGAATAATCGGAATTAACTTTAGCAATTGCTTTTTCTTTAGCTTCTTGTAATCTTTCTTCACCGTTTAAATTACTAATTGCATCTTGAATTGCTTTAGTTCTCTTTTTAACTTCTTCTAATGATAAATTAGATCCTTTAGTCTTATCAACATCAGTTTTTTGTTGATTTACTGCATCATCTAAAGCACTTTGATTGTCTGCTTGAGTATAATTTGTGCCTTTTTTAATTGTTTCAATATTATTAGTTGCGTCAATGTAAGCTTTCATTGCATTATTTAAATCATTTGCATCAGAAACTTTTTGGTCTAATTGATCAATTGAAGCATTTTGGATCGCTTCTTTAATAGCATTTTTTTGTGCATCATTTAAATATTGATAATTATCAATTGCTTTTTTCTTTGCATCTTTTTGATTTTGTTCATATTGAGCTTGAGTTAAGAAACCAGCTCTAGTTTGAGGATTAGTTACATTACTATAAATATTGTTATTATTTACAGTTTGCCCTTCAATTGTTACAAGATCACTCGCTAATCTTGTAGTCTTAAATTTATATGTATAAGTAACTGAACCAGAATCATCATCAGTTGAAGTTTGATTCACATTTGTTAAACTAATTTTATTAGCATTAGCAAAATTAGAATCAATTAAATTAACATTATAATCAGTATTTAATGTTGAATCTGAAGCACGTTTAATTGGATTAGAAACAATTTTTATATTAGTAATTTTATTTGCATTAGAATCTTGATTTACTAAATTATTTAATCTAGTTACCTCATTTTGAAAACCAGTTATTTCTGCAGTCTTTTCTGTTGAAATTGCATTAACATCTTTGTTAGATTGCAATTTATAAGCAATTTTAATTTTGCCAGTTATATCGTTATAACCAAGATACTTAACACTATTTTCATAAATTTTTGTATTAGTTGGTAATTGTCAAACAATATCAATATTTGCTTTATTTGCTTTTACCACAGTTGAGGCTTGAATATTTGATTTTTGACTCGGATCTTTATATTCTGGAGTAGCGCTTAAAGTTTCAATTCTTGATTGTTCATCACTAAAACCAGTAATTTTATAAGTTTTATTTTCTGTATAGATGTTGTCTTTATCACTTGATTTAAGAATTTTATAAGTAACTACTAAAGTACCAGCATTATCATCAGCTTTAATACCAATAATTTTAGTTTCTACCCCTTGCTTATTAGGATCAATACTATCAGTAGTAATTAAACCTTGTTTTGCAGTTGAAGGTTTAATGTTTTTATCTGGATAACCAAAAGTAGCACTATAATCTTTAATTTTTTCACGTTCATTATTAATATCAGTTCATTTATCGACAATAGTTTTGATATTTTTATCTGAACCGATTAGAACTTTATTAGAATAGTCTTCATCAGCTACATAAGTATCTTTATACAATTGAGCTTGTCCAATTAATTGTTTAACATTATCTTTTTCATCTTTACTTAAATAAGTAAGACTATTAATTTGATCTTTGGCATTTTCTATTGCCATATCAAATGCAATTTGCATTTCATCATTAATAATTGAATAATAATTTGCATTAATTGCTAAAGTTTTAGTTTGAGCATTATAGGTAAAAGGACCTTTTCATCCCAATTTTCCTTCTAGAGAATTAATGATATAGAATTTTTCACCAATAGTTTCATTTCCATTTAAGAAAGTAAAATTGTTGATTTCTTTTTTAAATTCTTCAACAGCTCCATTAAGTTCATCACCAGTTAATTTATTGATTCAATTTTGTTGTAAAGTATTTTTTCCATTAGTGTAAAAAGTGGTTAACATGCTAGTTGATTCAAAAATGTTTGGAATTGTCTTATTATTTGCATCTTTTAAATTTGCATCAAAAGTATCAAAAGAATTTAAATTAATAGAATTGGTTGATTTTGTAAAAACAGCATAATTTTTAAAATCATTTTGAGGTTTTTGTTGCTCTAAAATTTGAGTTTTTAAATTATTTTTTTCTGTGACAAGAGAATTTAAATTTGCAATAGTATCTAAAACATTCTTAATATTAGATTCATAAGGCTTTGATTTTGTTGAGTCAAATGTTTTAACTTGTTCTTCAGTTGTTAAAGTATTAATAACATTTTGAATAAGATTATTAGTTAACAAATTAGTTGCTCTTGTATTATTTGTTGAATAAGTTTGAGAATTAGCTTTTGTAATTTCGTAATCATTCAATTTGCTATATAGAGAATTTAAATTATTTTTACCAGAAGTTAGAATTGCATCAAGTCTATCGCCTAAAACTTTTTTAATTGTTTGTAAAATTCGACTTAAAAAATCAAATGATTCTAATGTACTATATTTACTTGAATTACTTCTATCTTGTGCTTTTGGATCATCATTATATTCATCAGATTTAAGTTTAATAATGCTAGAATTTGTGTCAATAAAATCTTCTAAACTTTCTTTAACTGAGATATCAGCTAAAGCATAAAGCATTTTGTTTGTGGCAATTGTATTTCAATCACTATCATAAATTTCAGTATTAAGTGGAAATTCACAAACCTCTTTATATTTTTCTTCTATTGATTTTTGTAAATCATCAATTGTATCAATTTTGTTTTTTCAACTATTTTTAGCATCTGTATCTGTAAATTCATTATCAACATTAAAAGAAGTATCAGCTTCAACATATCTAGTTAAAGCATCTTTTTCACCTTTAGTTAATCATTTTTTAGATTGAATATATCTTTTAAGATATTCTAAATCTGTAAATGTGTATTCAATCGGTGCAAAATCAAGATACTCTCTTCCAAAAGTAGTTGACGCAGAAGCAGTTGAGGATTTAGTAATCATTCTTCATTTTTTGGTATCTGTACCTGGAACAAAAGAAGCATTTAGACGTAAATTATCCAAGTTATTGTATTTTTTATAATCTTGATAAATATTTCTGGTTCTAATTACATTTTTATTGTCATAAGAAACACCATTTTTATCTATATTGTATGCAAAAGCACTATTTCCGTTTTCAGAAATAGATAAATTAGCTTGTGGAATTCCATCAGTTACTTGATCGTAAAATTCAAGATCATTTTGAATTTTTTCTTCAGTATTAAATTTCTTTAAATATGACTGTTTCCGATCAGCCATTTTAATAAATCCACCAATAACCTTGTGTTCATCTCTATTATTTAAATTTCTATATTCTGAAACTCCAAAATATGTTTTCTTTTCAGTGGTTGAACCAGTATTACCAGCATATAATTGATTAAAAGGTTCAGTTGAATTATTGAATGGTTTCATTTCTAATTCAACTACAGCTCCTGCAACAATTTCATTATGTGATGTACTTGTATTAACTCTAAAAACAAATAAACCTCCTTGATTTTGAGTTATATTATTTTTAGTAATAACAGGAGTCTTATCCCTAATTATTGAGTGTTGAAATAAACCAAAAGCAACTTTATTGTATTTATCGGTTGTGAAAGTAAATTTAGAATTTCTTACCGCTTGTGGAGTATAACCTCTAATTAAAACATCATAAAGTTCATTACTTCCTTGTTGTCTAGTGTTTTGTCATCAGTTTCTTTGATTTTTATTTACATCTGACATATTATTTTTGTACTCATCAGGAATATGATCATAATATGGTAAATAAGCATAGTCACTAATGTAAGCCATTTTTGACTTACCATTTATGGTTGTACTAACTGATTTATCTGCGCTAGTTAATTGTTGCGTTTTACCTATTCATGGGCTTATTTCCATTTTGCCAATATTGGCTTTTGGATTATCATTGATATTTATAGTATATGTAGTTAATTTACCTTCAGTTTGATCAATATTAACACTGCTACTATCTTCTTTAACAAATAAGTGAATCTTGATATCACCAACTAATCTAATATCGTCAGAAAAGTAAATTCCAGCAGTAAAAAAGTCATTATTTGTATCAGCATTAGTTAAGTTAACACCAACTTTAACTTTTTTAGTATTAGTTAATGGATTATATCCATTTCCATTTCATCAAGAACCAGTGTTATCAGGTAATGATGATGAAGCACCATCTCTTTCTCAAGAATACATATTACCAATTTCATTAGCAAAACCCTCACCGTTTCAATTAGTTTGATTAATATTTGATGGTAAACCTGGGGTTGAAGCATCGAATAATCTATACCATGCATCGCCAGTTGCACTTCATTTAAGCTTATTATTTCCAGTTTGGCTTAAATTAGTTACTCCATTTGCATCTAAAGAGTTGTATCACCTATGGACTGTGCCATTACTATAATTATCATAACCTGTTCAAATATCATCTGAAATATTAGAATTAACTTTATCAAACACATAATTATCATTATTGATTGCAACATTCACATCTTGTTTTGAATGATTTGCTGAAAGAGTCAAAGTAAGTCCTATTAATGGTGCTGATGCAGGCACAATTAAAAGACCCTTTTTAAATGCTTTGTTTTTCATACATATCTCCTATTCTATATATATAACTATTCTGTAATATATATATATATATATATAGATTCATTATATATTAATTGTAGAATTATGAAAACATTAAAACTTTTTTGAAAATTATATCAATTTCAGGTATGACATTAATTCCTGTGACATTTGTTGCTTCTTGTGAAAATTCTAAACAAAAGAAATAAACAGGGACACTAAAAGTGGACAGAAAGGTTAATTAGACATAATAACACCTCAATGTTGTTGGGGTGGTTTCACATTTATGAAATTTTTTGGTTTTTAAAAAATGCAAAAAAATCAGCACTATCTTTATCTAGTACTGATTGATTTTGATTGTTTATTAACTTCTTATTTCTTTCTACCGAATACAAAGATTAACATACCAATTAATCAAGTTGCAACTGAAGCTGCTATAAAGTATAGTCAAACCACCATTGGTGAGTTGTCTTTTAATGCTTTATTAATAGCTGTTGTAAGCACGTTTAATCCTTGAATATCTCCAGCCTTAGAAACTAATTGTTTAATGTTCTTAACGTCTGTTGAGTTAAGTTTATTCTTAGTTTTTGTAGATGTTTCAAAGTAATTGTGTTTAATTACAGCGTTTGCTAAAGTATCGATATTAGCAAGGTCTGAAGCGTCAGCTAATGCTTCAAAATTATTTCTTGATTTGTTTGTTGTGATTGAATCAACTAAATCAAGTAAGTTTTGAGCTTTAGCAATAGCAGCTTCTCCATTTGCATCTGAGAATGCTTTTGAATTAAATTCATTAATTGCTTTAACAACATTTTCCCTATGTTTGTTTGAAGCATCTGTTCCATATGTGCTTTGTAAGTATTGGTTTGTTAAATCATTTAATTCATCTACTTTTTTATCGTAGTTAGCTTTGTTTAAAGCTTTAGCATCTTCAATAGCTTTTTCTAATGATTCAGCATCTGTAGCGTTTTTAATAGCTTCAGAAGCTTTGGATTTTTCTGAATCTGATGAATTTGGTTCATCTGATAAGTATAAAAGTTTAGCAACTTCTTTAAGAGCTTCTTCTTTAGCAGCGTCTAAGCTTGCACTTCCATCAAGAGCAGCAGTTGCATTGTTTAATTTATTTGTTAAATCAACGATATTATCTACTGACTGATTAAAGTTAGTAATATCTTTAATTGCTTCTACATTAGCTTTAGCCGCATCAAAGTTAGCTTTTGGTTGGTCTGAAGCTTCTGTGTAAGCAAGTGTTTTTTGTGCTTTAGAAGCTTTATCTAGAGCTTCTAAAGCATTATTCATTAAAGTAGCATTGTTTACAATGTTATTTACATCTACAATAGCTTCTTTAGCATTAATATCAGCTTTAGCAGTATCTTTTTGCGCTTCTGATAAGTAACTTAACTTATCAATAGCATCAATAGCATCTGCTTGTGCTTTTGTTAAGTTTGAATCTCCATTCAATGCTTTGTGAGCATCTTTAAGAGTTTGCACTTTATATTGTAAGTTTTCTACAGCGTTCTCGAAGTCTTCTTTACTTTCTAATGAATTTAAATTATCTAATGCTGTAGTTAATGCATTTTGTTTGTCTGCATCAGCTTCTTTGAATTGAGCTTTTTCTTTAACTGGAGCAATGTCTTTAATTGTTCCTAGAGCAGCATCAACTGCTTCTGTATTTGAAACAATGTTATTTACATTGTCAATTGTGTTTTGTTTTTCAACTTTAGCTTTAGCAGCATCTTTTTGTGTTTCTGAGATGTTTTGTAATGCATCAATATCTTTATTAGCTTTTTCTTTAGCTTTAGCTAATCTATCTTTACCATCAAGGTTACTAATAGCATTTGCTAATTTGCTTGTTAATAATTCAATGTCTTGTACTTTGTTTTCAAAGTTCATTGTATCTTTGATTGCATTTACAGCGTCTTTAGCTTTATCAAATGCATCTTTAGCAGCATCTGAAGCTTGTGTGTAATCCACTTTATCTAATTTTTCGTTAGCTGATTTAAGTGTAGCTAATGCATTGTTTAATAATTTTGCATTATTAATAATGTCTTGTACTTTTGCAAGTGTGTTCGTGTCTTCAGATTTAATTGAATCTTTAGCGGCATCTTTTTGAGTTTTTGATAAGTTGGTTAATTTATCAATTTCTTTAATTGCTTCAGTTTTAGCTGTAGCTAATTTATGATCTCCATTTAATTTTCCAGTTGCTAATGTCATATCTGATAATAAGTTATCTGCGTTAGCAATTGGTTGCTTTGGATCTGTAAAGCTTGCAATAGCATCTTTGATAGCGTCTTTAGCATTAGCAAATGCAGTTTGTCTATCTTTATCAGCTTCTGTGTAATCAGGAGTTGTTTGTTTTGATTTAGCATCATCTAATGCATCAACTAATTCTTTTAATTTAGCAGCATTATCAAGGATTTGATCAATTAATTGTCTTGAATTTGTTGATTCATCTTCAATAGCAGCTTTAATTAAATCTTTTTTACCTTGAGATAATCCTTCAATTCCATCAACTGTTTTCTTAGCTTCTTCTTTTGCTGTCGCTAAGTTAGCTAAACCATCAAGCAATTCAGATTTAGCATCTAAAGCACTAATAAGTGCATCAGGATCATTACTTAATACTTCAAAGTTTGTTGTGTTCTTGATTGCATCAAGTGCTTCTTTAGCTTTGTTAAAGTTTTCTTTTGGTTCATCTGAAGCTTCTACATAAGCTGGTGTGTTTTGTTTATCAGCAGCTTCATTTGATTTAGCGATAGCTTTATCAACTTTTTGAGCATTTGAAAGCACGTTAGCTACTTGATCTTTAGTTGTAGCGTTTCTGATTGCATCCTTAGCAGCGACTTTTTGATCTGTTGTTAAGTTTACTAAAGCATCAATCTTAGCAATAGCATCATCCTGAGCTTCTTTTAAGTTTCTAGCTCCATCTAAGTTGCTGATTGAATTATTTAAGTTAGATGTTAATGTGTCGATGTTTGCAATAGGTTGTGAGAAGTCTTCAACATCTTTAATTGCATTAACTTTGTCTTTTGCATCATTAAATGCATCTTTAGCAGTTTTTGAAGCATCAATGTATGCTTTTGTTTTTTCAACTTCATTTGCTGCGTTTAATGCTCCTTTAGCAACATTTAACTTTTTAGCATTTTCAAGAGTTGCTTGAACATCGGCAATTGTTTGTTTTTTCTCAACTTCAACTTTAGCAGCTTGTTTTTGTGTATCTGATAAGTTTACTAATCCTTCTATTTCAGCTTTAGCAGCGACTTTTGCAGCATCTAAGTTTCGCTGACCATCGAGTGAATCAATTGCGTTTTTAAGTTCTTCTGTTTTGTTTGTAATTTGATCAATTTGACTTGTTCTAAAGTCCATAATTGATTCAACACCTGGTAATTTATCAAACGCTGTTTGAGCAGCTTGTTTTTTATCTGAATCAGCTTCTGTAAATTGTGGTTTTGATTTAACATCATTAAATCTTTGAACTTGTTCGATAGCAACATCAACGTTTGTTGCGTTTGTTGCAATGTCTTTTGCTTCTTGAACTGTTATAGCAGCATTTACTAATTGTTTTGCTTTATCTTTTTGAGTTTCTGATAAGTGTTGTAATCCTTCGATTTTAGCTTTAGCAGCGACTTTTGCGTCATCTAAGTTTTGTTGACCATCAAGTGAGTTGATTGCGTTTTTAAGAGCTTCTGTTTTCTCTGCGATGTCAGCAATAGGACTTGTTGTAAAGTCTGTTACTGTTTCAACATCTGATAAGTTATCAAACGCTGTTTGAGCAGCTTGTTTTTTATCTGTAGGTGTTGTTGATGCTTCTGTGAATTGTGGTTTTGATTTAACGTCATTAAATCTTTGAATTTGTTCGATAGCAGCATTGACATTTGTTGCGTTTGTAGCAATGTCTTTTGCTTCTTGAACTGTTGTAGCAGCATTTACTAATTGTTTTGCTTTATCTTTTTGAGTTTTTGATAAGTATTGTAAGTTTTCAATTTCTCTAAGAGCAGCATCTTGAGCATCTTTTAATTTGTTTGCTCCAGATAAACCATCTTTTGCGTTATTTAAATTATTAATTAATTCTTGTTTATTATCAACTTGTTGTGTTCCATCTGATTTTGCAGCAATAGCATTTTCAATCGCTTTTTTAGCGTCATTGAATTGTTGTTGCTCCTCAGGTGTTGATTGTGTGTATTTTGGAGAATTAATAATTTCTTTAGCTTCTTCAAGTTTTTGTGCTAATTCTTTTAAGTCATTAGCATTATTTTTAATGCTTTCTACAACTTGTGAATTTGCAGCTTTTTGAATTTGATCTTTAATTTTGTTTTTGATTTGTTCATCTAATGGAGATAACTTATCAATTTGAGCTTTAGCAGCATCTTTTTTACTTTGAAGTTCTGTTTCTCCATTAAGAGCATTTTTAGCATTAGTTAAGTTTGTTAATTTAGTTTTTAACTGTTCGTCTGCATTTTGGAAGTCAACTTTTTGTTTTAAGTCAGTAACTTTATCAAGCGCATTGTCAAATGCAGTTTGTAAACTTCCTTTTGCTTCTGTATATTTAACTTGTTGTTTAACTTTAGCATCTTCTTTAGCTTGTGCTAAAGCAGAATCAATATCTTGAGCATTTTTAGCAATACCTTTTATTTGTTCTAAATCATTTGAATTTGCAACTAAATTGTTGGCAGCTGTTACTTGAGTTGATGTTATGTTTTGTAAATTATCAATAATAGATTTAGCTTTTGCTCTTTCAGTTCTAAGTCTTTCTTCTCCATCAAGAGCACCTTTAGCATTAGTTAATGCTTGTTTTAAATTATCAATATTTGAAATTGGATTGTTAAAGTCAGTGTGATTGCTATATGCAGCAACTGCTTTTTTAGCATCATCAAATGCTTGTTGATTTGAAGCTTGTGTGTAGTTTGGTGTAGTTTCTGTTGCGACAGCCTCTTTTAAAACACCTAAAGCATCATTTAATTTAGATGCATTGTTTTTAATTGATTCGATTGAGCCAAGATTATCTGCAGCTTGAACAGCGGCTTTAGCAGCTGTTTTTTGAGCATCTGATAAATTAGACATTCCTTCAATAGCGGTTTTAGCTGCTATTTGAGCTGTGGTTAATCTACCTTGACCATTAAGACTTGCAATAGCATTTTCTAAGTTTTTAGCTAATTGAGCATTAACTGGTTGAGTAAAGTCTGTTTGATCTTTAATGTTGTTAACTGCATTTTTAGCATTAATAAATGATTGCTTTTTATCATCTGAAGCTTGTTTATAGTTTGCGGTTTTTTCTGCTTCTAATGCTCTTTTTAATTGAGCTTTAGCAGCGTCAAGATTTTTTACATTTGCTTTAATAGCATCAATTGTTGCAACTACATTTGAACCATTAACAGCATTTCTTGCAGCTGTAATTTGTTCTTCAGTTAAGTGTGATGCAGCATCAATAGCAGCAAGCGCTTCTTGTCTTGCAGTTTGTAATCTTTCATCTCCATTAAGAGCTTCTCTTGTAGTTTTTAATCTTTGTAAATCTGTAGATAAGTTAGGAGTTGGTTGTGTAAACTCTGTTACTGATTTTCAAGATTCTAATTCTCCAACAACTGAATCAAAGTTTCTTTGTGGATCGTCTTCAGATTGTTTGTAATCATCTGTTTGTTTAACAGCTTCATTATTCTTAAGCTGACCAATAGCATTATTTAAATCTCTTACATTTGCTGAAATAGAATCTATTAATGCGAAAGTTTGTGCATTATTAATAGCTTCAATAGCTTTTGTTTTTTGAACCTCTAATAAATGAGGTGTTTGAGCAGCATTATTGATTTTAGCAATAGCAGCTTCTTTAGCTTTTGTTAATCTATCATTTCCGTTAAGAGCAGCTGTTTTAGTATTTAAATCACTTGTTAATGTTTGGATATTTGGTGTTTCATATTCGAAATTATTTTGTGATTTAATTGCATCTACTTTTCCTCTGGCAGTTTCATATGCTTTTTTTATGTCTGTATCTGCTTGTAAATGGTTTGGTGTTTGTCATTGAGCATTTGCAGTTTCTAATGCAGCTAAAGCAGCATTAAGTTTTTCAGCATTAGCTTTAATTGATTGTACTTTAGCAATTGTGTTTGTTGCTTCTTTTTCTACAGTAGCTATTGCAAGATTTCTTTGTGATTGTTCATCTAATTTAGTATATGACTGGATATCTCTGATAGCATTCTCTTTAGCTTTTGCTAAGTTTGTATCCCCATCAAGAGCAGTTGTTTTTCTCTTAAGGTCAATTGCAGCTGCATTAAATTGACTTTGTGTTGTTTTGTTTACAAGTGATTCAAAGTTTGTCTCTGTTTCTAAGTTGTAAGCATTTATTTTACCTAATGATGTATCAAAAGCTGTTTTTAGGTTTGTTGGTGTTGTTGAAGCTTCTGTATATTTAGGTGAATTCTTTGCTGTTTTAGCATCATTAAGAATAGCAAGAGCACTATTGACTAATTTATATGCTGCTACTAAATCTTTAAATTCTTCATTTGTTGATTTTGAACTAATTAATTCTTTTGCTTTAAGTTTTTGCTCTTTTGATAAGTTTGTTAAATTATCAATTTGATCAAAAGCATATTGTTTTTGTGCTTCTAATAATTTATCATTAACACTAGCAATTGTATTTTGTGAATCAATTTCATTTTTAGCAGTTTGTTTTTGTGTTGTAGTTCACGTGTCAGAGCTAAATCCATCAATAGTATTTTTAGCAGCTGTTTTTGCATTATTTAAGTTTGTAGTTCCATCTAGATTTCTAATAGCATTTTGTAAATCAGTAGTTAAGCTATCAATATTTGGAATAGCAGTTTTAAAGTCGCTTGTATCTTTTATAGCATCAACAGCATTTCTTGCTGATTCAAAAGCAACTTTTTTATTTTTTGGTGTTGTTGAGGCTTCTGTATGGTTAGGTTGATTAAGATGATTGTTATTAGCAATTTGTAATTGTTCACGTGCAGCATTTAATTTTCTTGCATTTGAAACAATTTCATCAACTTTAGCGCTTGAGTTTGTATCTGCCTCATTTACTTGACTTTTAGCAAGTTGTGTTTGAGATGGTGATAAGAAAGTCAATTTGCCAATTTCAATTAAAGCGTTTGATTTAGATGTAGATAAATTTGTATTTCCATTTAAATCACGAATAGCACTAGTCATATTTGAAACTAAAGTGCTTAAATCACTAATTGGAGTAGTAAAGTTTGTATTATCTTTTACTCCATTAAGAGCTTCAAATGCATTATCCAAGTTTGATTTATTTGGATTCGGTGTTGCTTCAATATAGTTTGGTTTAGCTTTTTCTGCAAGAGCTTCATCATATTTAGCTCTAGCATTTGATAAACCTTCAACATTTGTTTTCACTGCATTAACTGAATTAATTGTTGTTTGTTGATTAATTTGTTTTTCAGCTTCATCTTTTTGTGTGTCACTTAAATTTAAACCTTTAACTGCAGCAATAGCATTTGTTTTAGCTGTGTTTAAATTTGTAACTCCATTAAGATTATCTGTTGCATTCGATAAATCAGTTAACCTAGTTTGTAAGTTTGGATATGCTGTATCAAAGTCTGTATATGTAGTTAAATCATTTAATGCTGAAATAGCATTATCAAAGTTTGATTTATTTGGAGTCGGTGATGCTTCTGTATATCTTATTTCATTATTTGTTTCAATTGCTTTAGCAGCAGTAAGTTTTGGAACTTCATTATTGACAGATGTTGCATTATTAACAATGGCATCAATTTGATCTTTAGATGATTTTGAGTCAATTAAACGTTTAGCAGCATCTCTTTGAGTATTTGTCAAGTTACTTAATTGATGAATTTTATTTTTAGCATCAAGTTTTTGTGCTTCAAATAATTTATCATTAACGCCAGCAATTGTAGATTGACTTTCAACTTGATTATTAGCATTATTTTTTTCTGTTCCACTCAAGTTTGGAAGTGAATTAATAGTTTGTTGAGCAGCAGCTTTAGCAGCATTCACATTATCAAATCCGTTAAGTGCTTTACGAGTTTTTACTAATGCATCTTTAGCAGATTTAATTGTATTAATAGATTCTGATGAGTAGGTTGAAATATCTTTTAAGTTTTCAGCAACTTTGATCGCTTTATCAAAATTATCTTTTTTATTATCACTCGGTTCTTTTGCACCTGTTGTAGCTTCTGTGTAATTACTATGATTATTATTATCTTGGTTTTCTTTAATATCCTTAGATAGCTCTAATTCTTTTCTTAAATCATTAAGCTCTTCTGCTCAAGTTCGAATAGGAGTAGCATCTGAAATACTTTTTGCATTACTAATTAAATTTCAAGCTTTATCTCTTTGAAGTGTCAATAATTTATTTAGAGGTATTAATGATACAGTAGTTCCATCTTCTTCTCAAGTAGGATTACTTTCAAAAAGGACTTTTCTAGCTTTCTCTTTGAAATTATCGAAGTTTATCTTTCCATTTAATTTCAATCTTGCTTGATTTAAACTTTGATATGCCGCGTTAACTTGAGGTTGTCTTGCACTAGCATTTTCAAATACTTTTTTAGCTTCTGTTAAAGCTGCATTGTAAGCATTTTTTAAATCATTATCTGCATCAAGATATGGATGCTGATTAAAGAAATCGCCTTTCGAACAATTAATTTCTTCTTCAAGTTTTGTTTTATCGGCTTTTTTTCTGTATACAATTTGCACTACTACAGCATCTTCTAGAAATGAATTATTAAGTTTTTTTCTATATACATTCTTATTTGTTGAAACAATATCAAATCCAGGTATTGCAGTAGGATTAAATGAAATAGAGTTCGCTTTCTGCTCATTTGAAAGTCCATTTAAACTAGCAGGAATAATATCATTTATTAAATATTCATTTTTCACTGTATAAGATGCATTACCTGATGTTGGAGTTAATCTTTGCGCAGGAATTTGAACATCTTTAGTGAATGTTTTATATGATCAATCCACTGGAGATGTAATAGTCTTTGTTAATGTTGAATTGGTTGCAGGTATATTTGTAGTGTCATAAATGTCCTCAAACACTTGTTCTACAATAACAGGATATCTTTCAAATTTCTTTGTTTCTTTCTTTCTAACACCATTTAAAAGAACTCTAGAGTACGTACCATCATCTTGCCGTGATCTTTCAGATGTCATAACTCCTGAAAAATAACCTTTTTGTGCCCCTGGAATAGGTGCTGTTTTAAATTTAATCTCATATTTTGAATGATCTCATCCAGCGGTTTGAAATTCATAATCGTAAGTAAAATCTCTAATTGATGTTTTCTTACCATCAATAAATTTACCACCTGGATCATTAATATCGTTTGTATTTCATGTCGAAAATAGAAGATTATCCCTATGATTAGAACTATCGCTTGGTTTATTCTGAAGGTTATATCACTCAACTTTAGCCAGTGAAGATCTAGTTAGTTCATCATTTGTACCATAGTGATGTCAAGAACCACCAAGACCAACTTGTTTTAATTGACTTGAAGATAATTCATGTCCTGGTTGTAACGTAACTGAACTAGTGATTAGTCTATCAGAACCATCTTTTTCGAATCTCTTAATTTCGACAGGTGAACTTAATTGTATGTCTTTAGTAAGAAAGAAAGCAAAATATGCTTTTTGTTCACTATCAATACCTTCTATTTCTACGAAACCAAAAGGTTTAAAATACTGAAGTGTCCAATCAATTGTACCATCTTCATTTACGACTTTATCTATTTGCATAGATTCTCTTACTTTGGACTCAGGAAACTCTTTTATGTGACTCCATGATCAATGTTTATAATAGTATGTTCCATATTCATCACAATCTTCTCATACATAATCTGTCTGACTTGGATGGAATGTTCCTATATTCTCTCTACCTGTTCAATTTTGAATACCCTCATCTCATCTACCTGTTGGTGATAAACTCACTTCACGGGGTTCATTATTTGCAGATGCACTTACTGTTGTAAGTAAAGCAAGTGGAGCTGTAACTCCTGCGCTTAATGGTAAAAGAATTCATTTTTTCTTGTTTTTTAAATTCATAAAATTTCCTTTTTCAACAAATACTTAAAGAAGCTAAAAACATCAATTTTTAAGCTAGAAAAGCACTTATTTTATTCTTTTTTATAAGTCAAATATTCATATTAAATATACTTATATATAGCATAAAAATCATATTTGAGGCAACTTTTTTTTTTTTTTTACAAAAAATGTAATTTTTTACATATTTTCACCCTTAAAGTTTCACATTTATTAAATTTTTAAGTGATTTTTGTGAAATTTTTTGGTTTTTAAAAAAATACAAAAAAATCAGCACTATTTTATCTAGTACTGATTGATTTTGATTGTTTATTAATTGTTAATTAACTTCTTATTTTTTCTTTCTACCAAATACAAAGATTAACATACCAATTAATCAAGATACAAATGAAGCAGCTACAAAGTATGGTCAGATTAAGATTGGCGATGTTGCTTTTAATTTTTTATCAATAGTTGTTTGTTTAACTACATCTTCATTGTTATAAGAGTTAAGATTATTTAAAATTTCATCTGAATCGGCAATTGCTTTATTAATTGCATCTTGTTTATCTTTAGATAATTTTTCAAATTTCTTAGATTTCGTTAAATCTACTAAATCATTTTTAGCTTTAGCCAATTCTTCAGCATCAACATATAATTGAGCAATTTGATTATGTTTATTATCAAATTCTGTGCTTGTAGCATTATTATCTAAAATGTTATTGATTAATGTTGTTTTGGTTGTGTCATTAAGCACGTCGCTCTCTTTAACTTGTTGAATTAATTTGTCTTTAACTTTAACATTATTTAAGTTATTTACAAAGCTTGAATCTTTAACTAAATCCAGTGTTTCGCTAATTAATTTATCTCTGGTTTCATCAGAAATTTTGTTGTCTTTAGCTTCTTGATGTAATTGATCAATTAAGTCTAATCTAGCTTTTTCATTGGCTAATTTATTAGTAAATTCTTCGCTTGTTTCATCTAATTCTGTAATGTTTTGAGAAATTGAATTTTTTTGTTCTTGTGTCAAGTTTGGATTTTGTCTAATTTGATCAATTGCTTCTTGTTTCTTGTTAATGTTTTTAGCTATTTCATTGTATTTTTCGTCTTTTGGATCGTTAGCTAAAACATCTTCAACTAATTGAGCTTTGTCTTCTTGGCTTAAGTTTGGATCTTCTTGAATTTCTTTCAATTTATTGAATTGATCACGAATTTTGTCAAGAATTACTGGAGCTTTGTCATCGTTTCCTTTGAATGAATTTATTTCATTAATTAAAGCTTCTTTTTGTTCATTTGGTAGATTTGAAGCTTGAATTTCGTCTATTAATTTTTGTTTTTCTTTAACCTTATCAATTTGGTGATTTAATGCTGGTTTAGCTTGTTTATTTTCTAATTCAGCAATTTCATTAGCTAAATTGTTCTTTGTTGTTTCAGGTAAATTATTATCGTTTCTAATTTCTTTAATAGCATCTTGTTTGATTTTTTCATTGTTTAACTCTTCATTAAATTTAGGACTATTAGGCTCGATGTTGGCTATGTTTTCGCTTAATTTAGCCTTATCGTCTTCTGTTAATGAATCGTCATTATTTAATGTTTTATATGCATCTTCTTTAGCTTTGATTTTACCAAGCACATCATCATAGTTTGCTTGTGTTGAATCTGCTTTAACAATGTCATCAATCAAGTCTGCTTTTTGTTCTGGAGTTAAATTGTCATCATTCTTAATTGTTTCAATTAATTTTGTTTTATTAACAATTTTGTCTAAATTATTTAAAAATTCTTCTTTAGTAATTGCTTCATTGTCGTTAGGAGATTCAACATTATTTAATTGGTCAATTAAGGCTGTTTTTTCTTCATCTGTTAAATTAGGATTGCTTTGAATTTTTTCAATTGCTTTATTTCTAAAGTAATCATAGTTAGTTTCTCCATCAAGTGCTTTTTCAGCCGCTATTAAGGCTTTTTGTAAGTCTTGAACTTCTTTCAAGTTTAAGTTATTACCACTAGGAGCAACTAACGCATCAACTTTGCCTTTAACATTATCATAATTTGTTTTTGGCTCTTCTGTTGCTGCTACATATTTATAATTACCTTCTTGGGCTAAATCATTAGCTATTTCTTGAGCTTTAGCTTTAATTTCAGCCATTGCGTTATCAAGAAGTTTAGCATCTTCCCCAACTTGTTTAAGGTCGGCAATTAATTTTTTCTCATTTAATGATTCTTTAAGAGCTGCTTTTTGAGCATCATTTAAATGTTCTAAAGCATCGATATCAGCAATAATTTGTTGTTTTACTTCATCAAATTTCTCATTACCATCTAGAGCTTGTTCAGCAACTTTGATGTTATTAATTAAGTCAGCAACTGCTTCTGGACTTAGTTGAGCACCACCATTTTCTTTGTCAACTAAAAATGTAGCTTCATTTAATAAATCATCATATTTATTGCGAGGATCTTCATCAGCATTTAAGTATTTAGGTGTGTCTTTAACTGGTGCTTGATTTGCTAATTCCTCTTTCAATAAGCCCATTTGGTCATTTAAATTAGTTGCATTAGCAACAATTTCGTCAATTTCTTCTGGTGATGTTGCATTATCGATTTGAGTAGTTAAACCTGCTTTTTGTAAATTATTAATGTGTTCTAATTCTTCTAATTTAGCTAAAGCTTCTTCTCTACGTTTTTTAATGTTTTGTTCACCATTTAAGGCAGCAATTGCATCATGAACTGCTTGGTTTTGGTTTTTAATTCTATCTAAATCAACAATATTATTAGTATCTGAATTTGGCTGATTTAATTTAGCTAATAATTCTTTAGCTGCATCAATGGCTTCGTCATAATTCCCTTTTACATCATGTTCTGAACCTGTGTAATGAATTGAGTCTTTAATACCACTTTCACCATCAATATTGTCTTTAAGCATTTTGGTTAAATCGTTAATTTGCTTGTTCTTAGCATCAACTGTATTAACATCGGCAATTGATGTTTGAGCATTGATTTGATTAATTAAAGCTGTTTTTTGAGCATCTGTTAAATCAGTGTAAGTTGGATTATCACCATTGATTTTAGCAATCGCTTCATTTTTAGCTCTTTGTAATCTTTCTTCACCGTTTAAATCGTTGATTGCTTTATTTAATTTTTTGATTGCTTCATTAACTTGGTCTAATGATAAATTAGCACCATCAACTTTATTTAAAGCATTGTCACGATTAGTAATTTGATTGTTGTATTCGGCTTGTCTATCTTCGAATGCTTCTTTATATTTGATGCTATCTTTATCAACAGAGGCAATTTCGCTATATGTTTTCATTGCGTCATCTAATGATTTAGCATCTTTTTCAAATTCATTAAGTTCAGCTAATGGAGTTTTATAAACTTTGTCAATTAAAGCCGCTTTTTGAGCATCGTTTAAATATTGCTTGTCATTAATAGCTTTAATTAAAGCTTTTTTGGCCTCATCATCAGCTTTGGCTTGGGTTAAGATGTCATTAATATTTTTGTCATATTTTTCACCGTCTGCAGTGTTTAATTCAGCCTCTTTAACGGTATCTTTATAAGCTTGTTTTTCTGCTTGTGTTAAATGTGTTAATTTGTCTATTTCATCATTAATGTTAGTTTTAGTTAAGTTTAATGCTTGGTTTAGATAATCAGCCACTTTCTCAGCACTTAACTCTTTGTCATCGGCATTAATTAAATTGATTAATGCTTGCTTGTTGTCAGGAGTTAAGTTATCAAAATTGTTTAATTTATCTTTAAGATCGCTTCTAATACCATCTAATAGGCCTTTAGCTTGATTTGCTTCATTTACTTTGGCGTCTAAATTAGTAGCTTCACTGTTAAGATCGTCAGCGCTTACAGAAGTTAAGTCTTTGTTGCTTAATTCATCTAAAGCATTTTGAAGATTTTTAAGTGCTGTATCATAAGCGTCTTTATTTTCTTTATCTAATTTATAAACATCATTGTTTTTGTAATCATTTAATTCGTCTAATTGTTCTTTAACATCGGCAATTTTGGCATCTAATGTTTCTGCTGCTTCTACAATAGTTTCAGCATCTGCTTGAGCGTCGGCGTTAGCAATATTTTCTTTTAATTGTGCTTTTTGATCATCAGTTAAATTGTTTAAAGCATCAATTCTTTCGTTTAATGCATTTTGGTTTTGATCACCATTTAACTCACTATAAGCAGTTTGTAAATTACTTAATACTGTTTCAACAGCACTCAATTCTGAGTTAGCACCATCAGTTTCACTAAGTAATTCTTGAGCTGTTGATAGAGCATTATCATAATCTTGTTTTTTATCAGCATCTGCTAAAGTATAAACAATAGCTGTTTTAGCATCGTTGTTTTGATTATCTTCAACAACTTTATTGGTTAAAGCAGTTAATTCAGCTTTAACAGCATCACTTAATTCTTTCATTTTAGCATTTAATGTGTTCGCTGTTGTGCTACGAGCTTGAATTGCTTCAGTTGAAGTAGCTGATTTTAAATCTGCTTTATAAGCATCTAATTGATTGTTGTTTAAATAAGGGTAATTATTTGTTGCATCTGCAATAGCTTTTTCAATTTCTGCTTTAAGTTGAACTTTAGCTACTTCATCAAGAGTATTAGCGTTTGCTAATTCATCTAATAAAGCTTGTTTTTGTTCTTCAGGAACATTGTTATTAATGTATTGGGTAACTTTTTCTTTTTCAACTTGTAAAGTTGTTTTAAAGCCTGTTAAAGTAATTGTTCTTGTGTTAGTTGAAACAACTACTGGATTTTGTGGATCATTATTTGAATTCAATATTGCTTTGGTTGAAGCAATTTTGAATTTTATATCTAATGTACCATTATCATTGTTTGGAGATAATTCAATGCTGTTTAAATAACCTTCAACATTTAAGTCTGCCGGGTTGTTAAACGCTTTAATAGCTTCTTTAGCAACTTCACTTGCCAATTGATTTCTGTTAATTGCGTTAGTATCATTTTCATTAATAGTAAATGGAATGTTTGAATCAGCTAAAATAGCGTCCACTCTTTCTTGTTCAGTTAAAGTGCTTAAGGCATTATTGTTATTTAATGTATAAACTTTGGTTGATTTAACATTTTCAAGATTTTCTTTAGTTGATTGATATTTGTAACTTAAGTCTAATTTACCTGTTAATTCATTTGGATTTGAAATAACTAAATCAACTGGTTTAACATCTGCAGGGATTGTAGAATCGTTAAATTCAATTTCATCAGTTGTAATTTCACTCGCTGTATCTGTAGCTCGATTTGCATCTTTAACTTTAGCTAAAGCAAGAGATAAATCATTTAATCTTGCAACTTCTTCATCATAACGTTGTTGACCGTTTAAAGCATCAATTGCGCTTTTAATTTTTTTGTTTAAAGCATCAATTGTTTCTTTATTCATTAAATCAGAATTATTTTCAGTATTTAAAGCAGCTACTAAATCTTCTGCTTCTTTAATCACTCCACCTTTTTGATTACCATCTTTAGTTGGATTTCCATCATAGGCTTCTCTTAAGGCGTTAGTAGTATAAGTATAATTATTGCCTGCTGTTACAGCATCTTGATCTGCTATGTAATCGTTCAAGGTTTCCATTGAAGAATTTAATGCACTATTAGCTGCATCTTGACTAGTAACACCATCAATTGTTGTTTGTTCATTAATTAAAGCAATTGCTTTTTCTTTTTGTTTATCAGTTAATGATGAATAATCAGAATTAATTTTTCTAATCGCTTCATCTTTAGCTTCTTGTAATTTTTCATCACCATTTAAATTACTAATTGCGTCTTGAATTGCTTTAGTTCTCTTTTTAACTTCTTCTAATGATAAATTAGATCCTTTAGTTTTATCAACATCGGTTTTTTGTTGATTTACTGCGTTATCTAAAGCACTCTTATTATTATTATCTGCTTGAGTATAATCTGTGCCTTCTTTAATTGTTTCAATATTATTAGTTGCATCGTTGTAAGCTTCCATTGCTTCATTTAAATCACTTGCATCTTGTGCAATTTGATCTAATTGATTTAGATTAGCTTGATCAATTTTATTTTTAAGTGCTGTTTTTTGTGCATCATTTAAATATTGATGATTATCAATTGCTTTTTTCTTTGCATCTTTTTGATTTTTTTCATATTCAGCTTGAGTTAAAAAGCCAGTTCTTGTTTGCAATGCTGAAACATCACTATAAATATCATTGTTGTCAAGTGCTTCATCAGTAATTGTTACTAAATCTTCTTTAGTTCTTGTAGTTTTTAATTTATATGTATATGAAACTGAACCATCAGTATCATTTGGTGTAGGAGATGATAAATCAGTTAATTCAACTTGATTAGTAGTTCCATAATTATCTGCTAAAGCAATTGTGTAATCAGTATTTAAAGTTGAATCTGAAGCACGTTTAATAGGGTCTGCAGTGATGTTAAGAATTGTATTTTGATTAGTATCTGTGTCTTGTTTGACTAAATTATTTAATCTAGTAGATTCTGTTTCAAAACCAGTAATTTCTGCAGTTTTTTCATCAGAAATTGCACTTGCATTAACAGTTGACTGTAATTTATATGCAATTTTAATTTTTCCGGTTATATCGTTATAACCAAGATATCTAACACTATCTGCATAAATTTGTGTTTTTGTTGGCAATACTCAAGCAATATCTTCAGTATTATTATCTCTTTTTACAACAGATGAAGCTTGAATATTTGGTTTTTCACTCGCATCTTTATAATCTGGAGTAGCATTTAATTTATTAACTCTATTTTCTTCATTAGCAAAACCAGTAATATCATAGGTTTTATCTTGAGTATAAACATTAGTTTTATCACTTGATTTTACTACTCTATAAGTAACAGTTAAAGTTCCTGTGTCATTATTACCGCTAATAGAAATAACTTCAGTTTCTAAACCACCGGCATCAGGAGAAATGCTTAGTTGAGAAACTAATTTTTTGTCAGCAGTTGTAGGTTCAATATTTTTATTTGGATAATCAAAAGTAGCAGTATAGTCTTTAATTCTGCCTCTTTCATTATTAATATCAGTTCATTTTTCTACAATTGCTTTAATATTTTTGTCTGAACCTATTAAAATTTTGTCAGTAAATGGTTGATTTGCATCATAATTGTCTTTGTAAAGAGTGGCATTTTCTATTTCTTGTTTAACTTTATTTTGTTCTGTTTCTATTAATTCATTTAATGCTGAAATTTGAGTTTTAGCTGTTGTTTTTGCAGTCACAAAAGCACTAGCCATTTGTCCGTTTATTTTTTTAATAAATTCACTATTTACACTAAGTGTGACTGTATTTTCATTATAAGAAAAAATATTGAATGTACTCAAAGCACTTTTTAAATCATTTTTAGCAGTTGTTTTTTGATTTGCATCTAAATAGTTAAAATTATCTATTTCGGTATTAAATTCATTAATTGCACCATCAAGACCTTTTGCTTTTTCTATTCATTGTTTAGCAAAAATGTCATTATTATCATTATAAAACTTAGTAAGAATATCAGTTGATTCAAAAATATTTTGAATAGTTTTATCAGAAGCATTTTTTAAGTTTTTATCAAATGCATCAAGAGCTTTTAAATCAATCTGACTTTTAGAACTTGCAAATTCAAAAGAACCTAAATTATTAAAGTCATTTTCTGATTGTTTATAAATTTCAATTTGTGACTTAACTGAATTTTTGTCTTTATTTAATTTATTAACTTTACTAATTAACTCAATAATTGCTTTAATTTGCTCGTTTGTAGCATCTAAATTAGCAAATGGATTTAGTTGGCTTTTTAAACTAAGGTTTTTAACTTGAGCTTTAATTGTATTGATAATAAGGTTTTTAGCTTTATTGTAATTTCCACTATAAGTTGAAGAATTTTGTTCAGTAATTGGATAATCTGCTAATTTTGCAAAATATTTTTCAATTTCAGTTTTACCACTATTTATTACAGCAGTTAAATAATTATTAAGTGCATTGTAGACTGAATCCATTGAAGTTTTTAAATTATTATATGATGCACCACTTGGAGTAGAAATTGAATATTCTGTAGAAGTAGTTCTATCGATTGCACCAGTTTCGGTATTGTATTCAGTTGAACGGAAATTAATTTTGTTAATGTTTCTACTTATTATTGAATCTAAAGAATCTTTAGATGATTTTGTAGCTAAAGCATAAATGATTTTGTTAGTTATATTTTCATTGTAAGTTGAATCATAAACATCATTACTAAGAGGGAAATCACGAATTTCTTTATATTTTTTTTCAATTGTTTCTTGTTGTTTATCAAGAGTATCAATTTTCTCTTTTCATTTAGTTAAAATAGTACTATCTGAATATTGCTTACTTGCTTCAAATCCTGATTCATTATCTAATACCATTTTTAAATAATCTTTTTGACCTTTGTTTAATCATTGTTTATTATCAACATATTTCTTAGCTAATTCAAGATCAGTATATGTATAAGTAATTGGATTGAATTCAATTCCATCACTATCAAATCTACTTGATGGTAATGGGCTAGCGGTTAATGAACTGCCGTTTTTAACTTTTCATTTTTTAGCATCTCTACTATTAATTGTACTTGTTAAACGTAAAGAATTTCTACTATTTACTGCTTTTGTATCTTGATAAACACTTTTGGTACTAATTGTTTTTTTGTTTCTATTAATTCCATCTTTATTAATCTCATAATTAATATTTGAATTTCCATTTTCAGCAATTCTTAAAGTCGTTTCCGGAAATGCATCACTCTTAGGATCATAAAGATCAGAACCAAGTTCTGAATCAACAAGTTCTAAAGTATAGAATTTTTTACGTTGAGATTCAGATCTATCAGCTATTTTTCAAAATCCAGAAACAATTCTTTGATTATCGTCATCATCTTTTTGACGATATTCAGCTGATCCAAAGAAAGATTTATTGGTTGTTGATGAACCGGTATTACCAAAAAATGTTGTAGTGCTTGCGTTAGCCACATCATTATATGGCTCAAATTCTACTTCTGCTACTGCTCCGGCAACTAAATAATCAAGCTTTTTATCCATTTCTATATTGAAGACAAATAAACCACCTTGATTGTTATATATAATGTCAGCCGGTCTATCATTATTAATAAGATTTTTTTGGAATAAACCAAAATTTACATATGAACCACTGCTATTTGATAACTGAAATCCTCTTGATCTAATATCTGACATATTGGTTGGAGTAGATACTAAAATATCATACATTCCGTTATGCTTATCTGAAGATCTATAATTGTCTCAAGTTCTTTTTTGACTAAGCAAATCAGCACTCAACCCATTTGTATATGATGTTGGAGTGTTTTTGTAATAAGGCAAGTATGCATAATTAGTTAATCATGCTTCTAAAGTATCTCCAGCTTGAGAAGCACGAAGAGGATCTTTATTTACTCTTTGTACTTTTCCAATTCAAGGTGAAATATCATAATCAGATAAGTTAGCATTTTTTTCTTCTTTTAATTTGATAGTATAAGTTTTTTGTTGTAAAACATTTGAATTATTTCTATCATCAACTTTAATATACAAGTGAATTTTAATATCACTTGCTATTTTCATATCATTTGAAAAATAAAATGCTCCTGTATAGAATGTTGATTGCGCACCTTGAGTTGCAGAACCATGTAATGGTTTATTAACTAAGTTGTAACCTATTTTAAATCTTTTGGTATCAGTACTTGGATTATATCCATTCCCATTTCATCACGGTCCATGATCTACACCTTTGTCTCTAAAACCATCTACTTGTCAAGAATAAAGTGTTCCACTTTCTGTTGCATAATTAGTACCTGTTCAATCGGAAACATTTACGTTGTTTGGAAAACCTGGATTTGAGGCATCAAATAATCTAAATCATGAATCTCCAACTGCTCGATATTGTCAATTAGCATTGGTGTCGTTGAAATTCTGATTACCGTTTGAATTAAAAATATTTATATATCTATATGGTGCATATCTGGCATTATGATTTGAAGTTGGAAGTGAATTATAGTTCTTTCAAAGATTATCCTGTAAATCAATATTAACTTTATCAAAAGTTCAATTAGTGCCTGAAGTAGTTTTACTTGTCACATTGGTTGAGCTTGTAGTCGATGAAAGAGTCAAAACAAGTCCTGCTAATGGTACTGATGCAGGAATAATTAAAAGGCTCCTTTTTAATGCTTTATTTTTCATACATATCTCCTATTCTATATATATATATATATGTATATATGTAATATAAGTGTCAATTGTATCAGAATTACTAAGAGAATTATGAAAAAATTCAAACTTTTTTGAAAATTAAATCAATTTCAGATATGACGTTAATTCTTGTGGAATTTGTTGCCTCTTGTGAAAATTCTAAACAAAATAAATAAACAGACACACTAAAGGTGGATAGAAGGGTTAATTAGACATAATATCATCTCAACGTTGTCGGGGTGTTTTTCAATCTGATTTTGATTGAATACTTTCGTTGATGTATCAAAAATAAACTCATTAATTATTTTGCTAAGATCATCAAAAGTTATCTTGGTTATATAAATTAGTTTTAAACATTCAGATTCTAAAATCGAAAATAAATATTCTGCTTCTATGTTGTATGGCGAGTTGCTAACTCTCTCCATTGAAACAATGCCATTATTTTTAGATATTGTTTGCAAATAATCTTTAGTTAAATATTGGAAACAATGGTCTAAATGTGCTATTCATTGTTTGTTTAATTTTATTTTGACATGTATTTCATAACTAAATCTAAATCATTTATTTTGGACAAATTGTAATTTACAATAAATTTAGTTTTGTGGTCAATGTGAATTGACAAAAAACAAAATTGTTTTTAAAATTATTTTTTGACATTAGACCCTTTTTAAAATCATCATAATCTGAAAAAAGTTCAAGTCATTCATGCTGATTAAGTTGTCTCATATATTCTCCTATACAAAAAACACGAAATATGGATTGTCCATATTTCGTGTCCCAGTTTAAATACAGTTTTGTCCATATTTTGTGTTCTGGTTTAAATAATTTTGTCTTTTTTATATGTTTTTTAGGTTAATTAAGATTGGTTTTTGCAAGAAAAGTATCCATATCAATTCATTCATTTTTCGGGTAGAAAGCACCAGTGTCAACAAAGTATTTATAAACTTGATCCATTTTAGATATGTTAGCTTGATAACCTTTTTTGTGGTCAGTATAATAAGTATCACGAGATAAAATGTTAAAGGTATTTGCTAATGGGAAGTTTTGTATATTGACAAAGCTTTTCATTTTTTCTAAATCTCAACCGAATGTTTGTTTTAGGAATGTCATTGTGGTTAAAAGCACTGTTGTTGTACCTTGTAAGCCATATAATTGAGTTCTTGAATTATTATTTCGATCAAATAATACTGATGTGCCCTTTTCAATGTTATGATAATCAATTGCCAACATATTTTCTCAAGCAATTGTAGGATTTAATGTAATTGTATTAGCATATTCTTTTTCGCCAACGAGCAATTTAATGTATTCAACAGCATCTTGAGCACTATAACTTGGATGCAATTTAAAGAAGTAATTATATTGATCTGCAGGATATAACACTTTAATTTTGGCGAAATAAGCCTTGACTTCATTGTAAGCATTTTCATTTTGATTCAATCTTCAGCCTTTGTCATTTTTTTAAATAATGAAGAACCCATAAAGATTAAATTCTTTTTGTTTGGAGAATAATTGTTTTTGCCTTCAACAATAAGATCTAAAAAGCTCTTGCTATAAATTTGATTTAAGCGTTCGAAGTCACCTTGATAATCAATGTTTTCGGCAAATTGCATGTAATCCTTATACATAAATGGATTAATTGGATATGACTTAATGTTTAATTTGGCTCAAGCTTTACCTGCGTTTTCCAATCTTTGATTAAAAGCATTAATGTATGTGTTTTCTAAGTTGTAAATTTTAACTTTCTCTTGTAAAGTAAAGAAATAACGACAATCAATAGGCATTTTAATATATTCATCTGCTTGTAAATCATTTCAGTGTTTAAGCAATTCTGCTTGAGTGTATGATTTACCTGCTTTTAGAGCAAAATTTAAATAATAATTCTCAATAAAATCATAGGGTTGAGAATTACCATCACTCAAAATAACTATTTTATTGGCATGTTTAAAAATTCAATCTCTTACAACAACGCGATCTTCATCCGATAAAGCTATTAAAGATACATCAGGTATATAAAAATCAAATTTATCAATTCCAGCTTCTAGATATGGTTGTAAATAAGTTGTTAATTCTTCTAAAGTTGTTGGTGTTACTGAATAAGCTTTATCTTTTTGATTGTTAGTTGCATATTTCAAGTTGTCTAAAACCAATAATTTTCCATCTTTAACATTCATTTCGCCTGTTTCTGTATTTAGTACAGGTGTAAATTTGTTTAATAAATACTTAAAATTAAACCTTTGACTTTCTGAATTTTCATTAGTTTTGTCAATGTCCCAAACATCTTGATCAATTAAATAAACAACATCGTTGTAAGGTTGTTTTTCATTGTTGGCCGCGTTTAAATGACCAACAATTTGCATAAATGATGATAAAAATACTTGTGATGCGTTTCTAGAAAGAACAACCGTTGGATATGAATTATCTGCCGAGTCTTTTAAATCAGCATAAAAATCTCTAAAATCAGCTCCTGGGGCAACTTCTGGATTTAATAATTTAATTTTTGATGAACTATTTTGTAATTCAGTTAAATTTTTTGAATTTGTGTTATTTGTTCAAGGATCTTTTGTTTTTTTCGCACATGAAGCTAGCAATGCTGTAGGAATAACCGATAATGGGGCAATTGCACAAAATAGTTTTCTTTTAAATTTTTTCATAGGCAAATTATAATGTTTTTATTTTTAATCGTTAAAATAAGCGTTTTTTAATTAATTAACAACAATTAATAAATATTTATAAATAAAAATGTTAATTAATAAATCTCATAATTACTGTAATGAATTTAATTCATAAATAAAAAGACAAAACTATTATTACTTAAACTAATTGTTTAGAATAACCTTTATATTTCATAATTGTTTCTTTTTAATCTCCTTAATTCTTCAAGAATACGATAATAAGTTGTGCTAAAAAGGTTAGTATTAAGAATGCGGTTAGCATTATCAAGTGCAATGGGTTTAGTTGTTTGTAAATCAAAAACTAATCTCAATATCGCTTTTAGTCCTCAATTAATTAAACATCCGTTATATCATTTTTCTTCGGTGGTTTCTTTCTTTAGACTAATACTATTACCAAATCTAATGGCATCCATTTCAATTAAACCAAACGGTTGGTTGTAATTAATTAACCACCAATTGTTAATCAAAGCAATGATTTGGTTAATATCATTTGCGAACATTGTTTCTAAATGTCTTGAAATATTAGACGGTAATAGTTTCATTTTCTCTCCTTTGTCTATACAATTAAATTTTAGTATTTATAAAATTTTATAAAAAGATTAAAAAAGTAAAATGGGTCACAAAATATGGACAATCCATATTTCGTGACCCATTTTAAAACTTAAACATTTTATTTTGAATATGTTTCGAAAATAATTTTAGATTTCTTTTTATCAATAACGTTGTTTAATTCTTCTATTGATGCATTTTTAACATTTTCAAATGTCTTAAAATAATCTAGAAGTTTTTTGACAGTTGCATCACCAATCCCTGGTATTGAGTTTAAATCTGATTCTCTGAATTTATTTAAATATTTATGTTTCATTTTACTTTTAGCATACCTGTCAACTTCATTTTGCATTCTTGTAAACAAAAATAAAGCATCTTGTGAAATATTAATTATTTGATTTTTATCATTAATCAATTTTTCAGTTTTGTGTTTTGAATTTTTAACAAGACCAAAAACTTTTATATTTTCAAATTCTAATTCTTTTAATGCATATTTTGCTTCTTTTAATTGTTCAAACGAACCATCAACAATAAAAATATCATTTTCGTCAATATTTAAAGGTTTTGCAAACGTTTTAACAAATTTAAAAACAGTTAGATACATAAGTTCTAAATCAGAATGTTTGCTCATTTGTTTAAATTCTTCTTCATGATTAAAAAATCTATAATTCTCATGAATTTTTTTACCGCTTGAAAAGCAAACTGAAACTCCTATTGGATTTTCTAAATATCAATGTGAATTATCAAACAAATAAATATTTTTAATTTTATTTTCAGCATTTAAAATATTTTCTAATTCTTTTTGAGTTTTAATATTGATTTCTTCTTTTAAAATTGCATCATTAATATTAATCTTTAAATATTCATTGTTATTTAACAATGATAAATTCAAGATTTCTAAGAATAATCCTTTTTTGGGAAAGATGATTTTATTATTCAGTTTTGTATTAAGTTGAATTTGTTCATATTCACTTTGTAGAATAATGTGATCTGGATAATCTTTATCTGAATAGTATCTTTCTAAATAATCAGATACATAATCAATTACATTTTCAATGTAATAGTTATTTAATTTATTGATTTCATTATTGTGTGCAGTTTGGACTCCATATCTATAAAATAAACTTTGTATAGATATGTGTTCATCTTTAACAATGAATGTATGCACATCAATGTTTTTGATGTTTTGAAGTTCAACTAATTGTGTATCTTTGATTCTTTTCAATAAATGATAAGAATCATTATATTCTTTAGCAAGTTCAAAATCTCAATTTTCACTTGCTTTATCTCTTAAAGAAATTAATTTATCTAAAAAGTCATTATTTTGAAATTTTAAAATTTCAATGATTTTGTCAAATTTGTATTTTGACACAGAATAAGCTTGATTTTTAATTGGTAATCCATTTTCATACATAAAGAATCTAGTTAAAACCTTTAACAAATGTTTAAACTCGTGTTGATTTGAAAAAGGACCATATGAAAATGTTGTATCTGTTGTTTTAGAATATACATAGTTTCTGTATATTTCCAATTGGTCTTTAGTATTTATATTCAATTTTAAATATGGATATCTCTTATCATCAAGTAACTTGATGTTATATTTGGGCTGATATTTTTCAATATAGTTCTTTTCGGCTAAAAAAGCTTCTTGATCTGTATTGTATGTAACAAAATCAAAATCATAGATTTCATCAATCATTTTGTATGTCTTATAAGAGTTAATTGAATTGTTTAAATATTGATTTAATCTATTGTTTAAATCAATAGCTTTACCGATGTAAATGACTTGATCTAATTCGTTTTTTCATAAGTAAATTCCACTCTTATGTGGAGTTTTTTTAATCTTCTCTTTTATTCTGCTTATTCTTAAATCATCGTTCATAAGATATATTTTACCTATTTATTTTTAAAAAAAATATAAAGAATATAACCATCAGGTTATTTAATTAATGTATAATATTATCAAATTATTAATAATATTAAAGTAATATGAAAGTGCAAAAAGGAGTTAATAATGACACAAATAAAAAACTATGTCTACTTTCTTCATAAGGTAATTTTAAAGAAAAAAAGCAGTTGAATCTTACCTGCTTTAGTTGGAACAATAATGATTGTTCTTTCAATTATTATTTCAATTTTGAATATACAAAACAAATCGCTAGTTATTTATTGTGCTAGTTTTGGATTGTTATTTATAACTATCTTCTTTTCTTCATTAAAGTCAATTAACTTATATAAAGATTTAGAGGAAGAAGGTTTAGAAATAATTACATTTTCTAAGCCCATATCCAGAAAAACTATTTTTATAAGTAAAATGTTAATGTTTTTATTAATGGGGTTATATTGAGCATTATTTTGTTCTTTATTTAATTTAATATTAGGATTAACTTTAAAATTAGATGCTAGTTACTTTGTAGCATTCGTATTTATCACGCTAATCACAATATTTTTAGCATTTATCTTCTTTGGTTCAATTGCTTCGTTAATAAGCTATAAACTTAATTCAAAGATTGCTATAACAGTTCCACTGTTATTCAGTATTCCGATGTTTTTAGCTGGAGGATTTATCTCATCAAACTCAACATCAACAGCTAATAACTTTGCTTACTATTTAAATTCTAAAAACCCTAATCAACCATCAGGTAATGATTCAAATACTAATTACTTTTATTTAGATAACAATAAAGATAATTACTACATCATTCCTAACGGATATGATGCAACGAGTTTTAGTCAAAAACAAGATGCATACTTATCAGAGGCATACGAGATTTCAAAAAACTCATCTACTTCGTGAAGTGTTTATTCTTATTTAGCAATTCCTTATCAAATGTTAGAAATATTCAACATTAATAATGAAGATATATTTAATAAACTAAATAATCAGAACACTAATAATTTAAGTGATTACTTATATTACAAGAACACTGATTCTCAAGTATATTCATATATTCTCGAGAAACAACCGAACCTACGTAAGTATCAAATAAGTGAAGGTAAAGAACAATATATAGTTCCAGGTGCACTTAAAAATCAATCATCTATTACAAATATCATCAACACAGATATCATCTATGTAAGAGATGGCGCTTCAGACTTTAACATTATTTACCCAGAAGACAAATACAACTTTGTTACATCTGAAAACTTAGTCGGAAAACTAAAATGAGAAAACATACAACAACTATTAAAATCAAATGTATTTAATAGTTTTACAAACAAATACTTTGCTCAATTATTTAATTCAGAAGAATTACAAGAATATGTAAAAAACAATGATTTAGTTTCAATTAAAAACTTCATCTTAAGCGATATTCAAAGAAACTTAAATGATGAGAACTCTGAATTAAACAATTTAATTGATAACAACACAAATGTTCTTGATGAAAATGCTATTAAAAATAAATTAGTTAAATCAAAAGTTGAAAAACAAATTTATTTATATTCATCACTTATTTACTACATTTACTTTACTTACAATGATTCAATTTACTTAAATGCTCTTTTAGTAAATGATGACTACACAGATACATATGCGCCATCTCAATTCAAAGTTAGATTAGATGATTACAATTATCAAATCGGTGGATTTGAAGCATATGTACCAAAACAACAAATCATCAATGACCAAATTGTCATCAGATACGATTTAACAAAATCAAATAACTATTTATTTGCTACAACAGATCAAATTTATTCAATTCAAAGAAACAAAAAAGTTGTTAACAAATCAATCTTTGTTGTGATTTGAATAATCTTAGGAGCTTCTCTATTAGCTGCAAATACACTTTTATACATTAGAAAGGATTATAAATAATGAATAACACAAGTATTAAAGTTCAAAATTTAACAAAGATTTATAATCATAACTCTAATGAGAAAAAAGGAGTATTTGATTTAAGTTTTGAAGTACCTAAAGGTTCTTTCCACGCATTTATTGGAGAAAATGGTTCAGGGAAAACAACAACAATCAAATCAATCATTGGTTCATACACAAACTTTAGTGGACAAATTTACATTAATGGAATTATTAACTCAAATCCTGAATCAAAAGCAAAACTTGGTTATGTTCCTGAAAATGCAATTTTCCCTAAAGAATTAAATGTATTTGAATATTTATACATTGTTTCTTTATTTGGAAACAAAGACAAACAACAATTAAAAGACAAAATCAATAACTTTTTAGAAAAGTTTGAAATCTCTGATTTGAAGAAAAACAAACCTAACAACTTATCATCAGGTCAAAAGAAAAAAGTTTTATTAATTCAAGCATTATTAAATGACCCTGATTTAATCATTCTTGATGAACCTGCTGCTAACTTAGACCCAACAGCTAGATTTAGATTGTTTGAAATATTATCTGAATTAAATAAACAAGGTAAGACAATAATTATCAGTTCTCACATTTTAAGTGAGATTGATAAGTACGCAACTTCATACACACTTATTCATAAAGGTAAATTGGTTTCATCAGGACAAAAACATAGAAGTCTTGAAGATATCTATTATGAAAAGATTATTCAAAATTAAGCTTCTTGCACCTTTATTGTTCTTACCAACAATAGCACTCTCTTGTACTAATAAAACAGAAAACACTACTCCACAAGTTTCAAAAGAAAAAAGACCACATCAAGCATTTCTAAAGAAATTAGGATCTTCTGAATTTATAAATAATTCAAGAGATTTGAATTTATATATAAATGCACAAAACAATATTCCAGATGAATTTATTAAAGAAATTCAATCATCATTGGTATATGCGCAAATATTAAACAATCCAATTTTAGAAAACAACACTCAAATTCAAGATACGTTAAAAGCATCAAAAACATTAGAAATGCTATTTAGAGATAACTGATTTTGATACTTAAGTAATCTAAATAAATTCAATTACTATTTAAACTTTTATCCATCAAGTTTCAAAGATAAAAAAAATGATGATGGTGTGAATTTAACATTAGCAAAATACACAAAAGCAACGCAAGATGGTATTAAGTCAAATATTGATTTACATAATTACAAATTGAATAAATATGTTGTTAAAAATATTCAGTTGGATAGCAACTCAACACTTCAAAGTTTAGATGTGATTTACATTGTCCTAAACGAAAATTTAATACTACCTGTATTTAAATATTCACAAGAAGGCAAAACACATTTAAAAGCATCTGCTGAAATATTAAAAGTTGTCTCTACAGATAACATTGATGCAACAATTGATAATTTACATAGCAAATTAGTTGCTGCACACAATAAACTATTAAATGATGAGATTGAATACAGTAAAAGTATAAATGTTGAAGATTTATCATTTGTATATAAGAACTTTGATTATGCTAAATTTATTATGTTATTTAATTCATACAATTACTTTCAAAGCTTGTACTTAGCGTTAGAAGAAATTAATCAAGATAACTGGAAAATTATTAGATACACATTAGTAGGAGTACAAAATGATTAAAATTAAAAAAATGTTAAGTTTAATTAGTTTACCTCTTATTAGTGGAGTCGCAATTTCTTGTGCTAATTACACATCTTCAAATAAATTAGAAGCATACATAGATAACTCAACACAAATTAACCCTAAAGTTGAAAACTTGCAGCAAGTTAATCATAAAAAGATTATCGAAACTCTTTTAAACAACGTTTACAAACCAGAAAGTCAAAGAGAACGCAGTTTATATGTATACAATCAAGAACAAGACACATCATCAATCATTCAAAAATTCAAAGAAATAACAACAAGTTACAAACAAGAATTTAGATCTGATGAATTAAATGATTCTCTTGCTGAAAAAAGCAGACTACAAGATCTCTTAGTCTACTTTTCAGGTGATGAAAGAACAGAAGCAGAAAACAAAATAACTGAATTAACAGCAAAAATTAATGAAATTAAAGAACATAATACACCTGCTAAAAAAGAAAAATTCGCTAATAGTTTCTCAGATTTTATTTCGGAAAACTGATACTTTATCTTAAATAATTTAGATAAATTTGACTTCACATTCGTATCTTGATTGTTAGATCCAATCGGAAACGGTTATACACTATCAGACGAATACCAACAATCATTAAAAACAAAAAGTGAATACAAAAACTACAACGTACCAAACACATACATTGACGACATCAAATTAGGTGATGAATCAGGCGAAATGTCTGATGCTAGAGTTTATTATTTAAAGAAAAATAAACTAGTTTTCAGAATTACTATCAACAACATTTTGCAACCTGTTTCTAATTTAAAATTAGAACCGTTAAACTGATACTTTGGAGATTTAAAAAATAACAAAATATCACTTAATTTAATTTCTAATATTGTTCACTCAAGATTTATTCACGGATACGAAACGGGATTAGTTCAATTTGAAAAAAGTATGGTTAAAGATCTAAGTTACGGAGAACCTGCTAATGTTTTCTTCTTATGAAAGGGGACTAATGAAAATTAGTAAATTATTTAAAAAGATTTTAATGATATCACCATTAAGTTTACCTTTAGCAACTTTATCTTTTACACCTAGCACAGTATCGAAAACAGATGAAACTAGCGAACAAGAAAATGCTTTAAAACTTGAATGAAATAACTTTATTAAACAAGATTCAATTTGAAACTTACTTAACATCGTATATAAAGATGAAACCCAAAAACAAGCTTACATTGACTCACAATTTGAATTACTAAGCAATCCTGATTACAAACAGCAAATTAAAAACGCATTTGTATTCGGGAACAACATGACTCAATCATTTATTCAAGGAGAATTTGATTGAGGAACATTCTCAAGAATAAAACCATTTATAGTAAAACAATCAACTGCTCAAATAGATCAATTATTATCAACAAATTGACTATATGCACTATTTACAATTACTCAATTTGATTTAATTAAATCAACATTATTAGATAATGAAAACTTAGATGTCGCATCTAATGATCCTGAAAAAATTTATTCAAACTATGCAAAAATAAGTTCAAATCAATTCATTGATTATGTTTATGCAAAAAACAGTGATGAAACACTTGATAATTTATATTACTTGTTATCTAAAAATGGATTTATCTTAGAAATTGGAATTGAAAAGGATTGAGAAAATCCTGAATTACTCAAACCTAAATTACACGGATATGTAAAAACATTTCCAAATATTATCAATAATGACTATATATTAGACATTTTTGATTTAAACAAATATGTGCAGTTATTTGCTCCATTCGGTGTAGATAACTCTAACAAAGGTAACACCAATGAAATTTTATTTATAGACAATTATGGAGGGGTAAAATTAACATATACATTTGTAGATGTTAATTAACATTCATTATGAAAAAATTATTATTCTCACTTTCTTTGCTTAGTTTCTCGGCATTACCAATTGGTTCTGTAGCTTGCATTGATTTAACAGGTGGCAATCAATACAAAATAGCTAAACCTTACGTAGTAACTAAATTTGATGAATTTTTAAAAGAACAAAACATTACATTAGATCCTAAATACAAAGAAAAATTAGATAACTTCACAAATGAAGATTTAACTAAGTTAAGAAGCAAATTAGCAACACTTAAAGACACAGTTTTAAAACTTAAAAAGGATAACGAAGGTGTGCAAAAACCTGAATTTGCTGCTGCATTAGAACAAATGTCGCAATTGCTATCTGAAAACATTTACATCTTCTTACAATACATTTACTACTTTAACACTGTGTTTTATGATTATGGTTTATTATCATTTAACTTTGAAGATGATTCAAAGCCAAGACATTCAGATGAGTATTTACACTATTCAATTAACCAAGTTAATAGTTTCTCAGAAGTTAATGCAACTTCAGGACATACACACTATACATATATAACAAATGAAATCAAACCAGTTGGAAATATGTGACCAACAAGTTTTTCAAATGTAACTGAATCAAGAATTAAACCGGGATACCATGAATTTTATGTCGCATTTTCAAACATTGTCTATAAGTTTTATGTAAAAGAAGAAAGTGGTGTTTCACAAATTGTTATGGATCCAATTTGCTTTGCATTCAAATCATCTTTAGGCCAAGTTGATGCACAACAAATTGAAGAACTATACAATCTAAATTTAGAAGAATTAGAATTAGATAGAGCAAACCAAATTCTTAGAACTTTTGAAAACACAACACAAAGAGAACTTAAGTTCCCTCAAAGAAATATTATTTTCTAATAAACACGACCACCACAAGGTGGTTTTTGTTTTAAATTTAAAGTCAAAAATTCAATCAAAATTGCACCATTTAACACACTGATTTTTTATGGTCTTACAAAAAATTTTTGCTCAAAACTTACCTCAAAAAAGTTAAAAAAATTAAGGCCAAAATTAATCAATTTAGTAAAATAGCATTTATGAAAAGTAAGGCGCTTTTAATTCAAATTTTACCTATATCAAATGTATTAAAAGTATTCAATGATATTGACTATTCAACTAAAAAATACTTACGTGAAGAATACATTGAAAACTTATTTGATACGGTCTCCCTTTTAAAATAGCTATTAAAACTATATTAAAGAAAGGAGATTAAAAATAATGGCTATTAAAGTTAAAAGAAAAAAAGATAAGCAACCAATTATTGAATTAATTGACGTTGTTAAAGAATTTCAAAACAAAACAGTTTTACATAGTATTAATTTACAAATTCAACCAGGTGAGTTTGTAACTTTATTAGGTCCATCAGGTTCAGGAAAAACTACTATTTTAAGATTAATCGGTGGTTTTGAGTGGACTACACGTGGTGAAATTAAATTCAATGGTTTAGACATTAAAGATCTTGAACCACACAAAAGAAATGTTTCAACAATCTTCCAAGATTATGCACTTTTTCCACACTTAAACGTTTATGGAAACATTGCATATGGTCTTAAACTTAAAAGAATTCCTAAAGAAGTTATCGACCAAAAGAAAGTAAAACTTCTTGAAGAATTAACTAAAAAATGAGATGCTTTAAGTCATAAAAAAATGGAACAACTTGACAAGTTACAAGAAAAATATGAAGAACAACTTGAAAACTTAAAAGAAGGGACATACCAATACAAGAAAATTCAAAAATGACTTGATAACTCAGACTTCGTTTATTCATATTGAGAAAGTTACACAGCATTAAAAGTTGAAGCATTCCAAAACCTACACTTCAAACGTAGAATGACAAGACAAGAAATGGATGAAAAAATTAACAAAATCATCGATCTTGTAGGTCTTACAGGAAATGCTGATAAAGCTATTTCTGAACTTTCAGGTGGTATGAAACAACGTGTTGCATTAGCTCGTTCACTTGTTATTGAACCTGAAATCTTACTTTTAGATGAACCACTTAGTGCACTTGATGCAAAAATTAGACAAAAAATGCAAGTGTTATTAAGAAGTATTCAACAAGAATTAGGTCTTACATTTATTTTTGTTACTCACGACCAAGACGAAGCTCTTGAACTTTCAGATAGAGTTGCTGTTATGCGTGATGGTGTTATTGAACAATATGACACACCTAAAAACATCTACGACTATCCGGTTAACATCTGAGTCGCTAAATTTATCGGTGATTCAAACATCTTTGATGCTAAATTCACAAAACAAGGCAAAATTAAGATATTAAACAAAGAGTTCAAAACAATTCACGAAGCAGATGAATTTGAACCAGGTGAAGTACTTGATGCACTTATTAGACCAGAAGATATTGACATTTACTCAGAACCATCTAAAACTTCAAACAAATTATCAGGACACATTTCTGACATTTCTTACAGAGGAAGCTACTACTACATTAAAGTTGAAATTGATGAACAAACAGTTATTTATGTAGAAACATCTAAGAAATTTGAACTAGGTGAAAAAGTTTACTTAAGTTGAACAATTGACTCAGTCCATTTAATGCGTAAAGACGCTAAGTGAGATTATTCAAATAATGAATTCCAAAACTAATAAATTCAACTTCACTTTTGATAAAAAAACACATCTAGTTTGACCTTATTTCCTAATTGCGCTCTTACTTATTATTCTTCCAATTATTTTAATTGTGCTTTATGCACTTATACCAAACGAAAGTTTTGATAACTGAGTTTTAATCAAGTCATCAAGTACTTGAAAAATTATGGGACGTTCATTATGAATCGGATTAGCAGCATCAATGTTATGCTTAATCATTGGATTCCCATATGCTTACTTTGTTTCAACATCTAAATCTAAGATTTTCAAAATTTGTGCACTTAGTTTAATAATTTCACCACTTGCAATTTTCACAATTGCTAGAATTTATTCAATTAAAGCTTTATTCTTAGGGATTATGGCACACAACACAAAAAGCTTAAACAATGAAGCATTTATGGTATTTGGACTAATGTACCTTAATTTACCTTTAATGATCATGCCTTTATACACAGTGTTTAAAGATATGCCAAAAAACATCATTGAAGCAAGTCACGACTTAGGTTACAATCAAACTCAAACAGTTTTCAAAGTTATCATTCCATATGGTATTAGAGCTATCTTAAGTGGTTTTGGTATGGTGTTCCTTGCGTCTGCTACAACCTTTGTTATCTCAGCAAAACTTCTGCCAGACGGTTCACAATATCAAACAGTTGGAGATATTATCAACTCAAGAGCAAACCCAGGAAATAAATTTGACTTAGCAGCAGTTTCTGTTTTAGTTATCGTGGTATCTGCTATTTTCTTAAGTATTTATGGAATTATTTTATTAACTCCTAAAATAATTTTCAGACTTAAAAAAGGAGCGCACTATGAGTAAATTCTTAAAAAGATCTTATATTTACATCATTTTATCAATCGTTTATATACCACTTTTATTTGGAGTTATTTACTCATTTAACCAACCGACACCAAAAGGTCAATTCAACCCAACTTGAACTAAAGGTACATTTGACAACTGACTTCATTTATTTGATAACAACAGAGCAATGTCGCTTGTAAACAGCTTACTTTTAGCTCTTATTGTAAGCTTTTTAGTATGTACAATTTCACTTGTAACTGTATATGCACTATACAGACAGAAGAACAAGATTGTTAGATCATACGTAAACTCAACAATTAACATTCCTCTTATTAACCCAGATAACATTACAGCTATTGGACTTGTTCTTGTCTTTGGTATCTTCTTTGGAGTTATTCAAACAGATAGCGAAGGATTTGGACGTGTTGTAGTAGCTCACACAATCATGACACTTCCATATGCAATTTCACTTATGTTACCAAGAAGTGAAAAATTCAACAACAACCTTTACGAAGCAAGTCAAGATTTAGGATACTCAAAATTAAGATCTTGATTCAAAACTTACTTTGTTTATATGATCCCTTCAATTATTATGTCTGTAATAGTAGCTTCTGTTCTTTCATTTGATGATTTTATCATCACTAGAACAGTGTCTAATATGCAAACAATTGGAACTGATTTATACGCAGGTTCATTTGAGCCTTGAGGACTTATTTTTGGTGCTATTATCCTTGTATTAACTATTATCGGAAACATTATTTACGTTGCAGTTAAGAAAGGTAAGAAATAATAATGAAGAAAATTATTAAAACATCATTAATTAGTGCTGGGATTTTAACAATTGCAGCAGTAGGAACTGGCTTAATTGTTTCAAAAGCAATTAACCGTTATAAACCACCTTTTTACAACTTTAGATCATATATGTCAAATGATAATAAAGAGAAGTTAAGAGATGTATTCAGTTATGCTGAATTTAACGAAGTTAATGAGTTTAATAATGCATTAATCAACCACAAAGCAGCTGCAGGAATCAGTGGAGATTTCCTAGCTGCATCACTTATTAAAAAAGAATGCTTGCAAAAAATTGATTACTCAATTTTACTTAACAAACCTGAACTTAAAAACGACAGAGAAAAAACAAAACAATATCTTAAAAACATTATCAAATCTGAAGTTTGAGAGCATCTTGAAAATTACAACGAACAATTAAAGACTAAATTTAATGGTGAAGAGCTTAAAGACGAAAAAGGTAATTACCCTGAACTTTGAGAATACTTTTTCCCTTACTTTTCTCAAGATATGGTAATTGCTTACAACATTAAGAAAAAACCAATTGCACCTGAAAAGAAAACTGAAGACGATGCAATTAATCTTGATTTATACGCTGATAAATTTAATAATGGATATGAAACAAATTCTATTATCAACTCACTTAAAATAGTTGCTGATAATGGATTTGATTCTTGAATCATCACTGACGCAGTCAGAGATAACTTGTTATATGGTTCATCTTATTGAACAAATGCAGATGGAACTCACAGTGCTGATCAGTTCACTGGTGCAGTTACAAAAGAAACATACAAAGGTCTAATTGATTCTTTTGTTTCACTTATTAAAGATGGAACAGGTTTCCCAATTGGACACAAAAACATCTCATTCCAAGGAGATGGACTTGAATTATTAAATAACTTAATTAACCCTAAAAGAGATGTCAATGCAGCTATTATGTACAATGGTGATGCTATTGATGCATACTATGGAGAAGATAACTTCCCAGGCAAAGTCGAAGATGGCGAAATTAGAGTTATTAAACCTAAAGAAAACATTTTATTAGTCGATGGACTTATCTTATCTAAAGTTAACACAGAAGAATCAAACAAACTCTACCTAGAAACAATTAGAGATGGATTCTTAGATAACTTACCAGAATTAGCAGAACAATTCGACCACATCGACAAAAAATATGCAAAACAAGAATCCGGTCTTAAAAAACAATTATTCATTGAGCACGCTGTTGCACAAAGATGAAAAGTCCTTCAAACAGGTACAGAAGATTCTCCAAGTGCATTTAAGGAATTAGCTACTGATAAATTCGTTGAGCTAGGTCTCATAGACGAAAACGAAAATCAAGACAAATTAAATAACGTAATTATTAAATACGCTGACTTACTTGATTTATCACTTCCTGCTAACAAAGAATACTTAGATAAGTATCTTGAATTAAATGCAGAACACAGCAAATTCTTGCATAACGAACGTGAAGAAGATGTTGATCTAGACGATAGAATTAACATCTATCCTTACAGACTTAAAGATTACTTTAACAAAACAGAAAAATTAAATAACTTCTTTACACAAGTTGCAACTGATATTAAGAACTTTACATATCCAGAAGCAGATGAAGAAGCTTCGGCACTTTCATTACCAGAAAATGCAGATGATGAAATTAAAGTCTTATTTGCATTAGTTTTTGAAAATGAAAAAACATTTAAAGAACAAAAAGATGAAAATGCAGAAATTACAATTGAAAAATTAACAGACTTTATTAAGTCTTATATTGCAAAAGTAATTTCATACCTTGATTTAAGTAATGAAGATGTTATTGATGCATACAAAAACTTAACAAATTTCAATTACATTAACTATGTTCCTTCACAAGCAGTTGATTATGAATTAGTTCTTAGAAACTACTTTGCTTCAGCTGAAGATGGAATTGATGCTAACGTAATTAATATTTATGAAATCAATAATAGTTCAACAATTCACAAAACACTTCAACCAATTAATGATCAACTTTCATCAAGCACAAGCACATATTACAATGAAAAAACTAAAGGGTAGTCAACAATGACTGCTCTTTTTTTACAGCTTGTGCACTATAGTAAAAGAAAAAAGCAACCAAATTTGATTGCCTAATTTTCTAATTAAAACACATATAAATTATCATACTTTTTAACATTGAATCTAGGTTTTAAGAATTGTTTTGAAGACTTACCAAATGATAAGAATTTCTTACCTTTTCCAAAGTTAAAAATAATTTTATCTTGAAGAATAAAGATACCGGCACATGCATATAAGTAAAGCGTTCCTATTACAATTAATGTAAACACATTAAATGGTCATTTCATTAACGGACCAATTAAACTTGAGAATGGATTATATTTGTCTTTTCCTACGTAAATGTAATTGCTCTTTCAAGCACTTGGTGCTAAGTCATCAAGTGCTCAATTTAAGAAGAAGCAAGCTACAACAAGTAATCCGAATAACGCAAGTGTTGTTAAGATATCTTTGTTTCTCATTGAATATGGATACACAATAGAAACAATAAATGTAGAAAGCAACATAAATACGTGAAGTGCCATTAAATCATAGAATATGTAGTTATCGTAGTAAATATGGAACTCGTATTCTTTACCTTTTTCATAGAATTTACCAAATGCTGTAAATGTTTCATCAGGTGTGTAATTTATCTTAACATCAGGTAATATAAGCGCAATAGTTGCACCAAGGAAACTAAGTGAAATTAAATATTTCATTCATTGTGGTTTATTTAATAAAAGCACAATACCAATTGAAATTCCTAAAATTCTACACATATGAAGTGGTATAGATTCTCATTTACCTGGATATTGTGTAACTCCAAACACAATA
>NZ_JBLNNG010000005.1:0-56259 GCF_047785185.1 Mycoplasma sp. 4079
TATCTAATTGGATTATTTTTAGCAATTAATTTAGGTGTTATTTCACCAAACAATACTAAGATTGGAGTAACTACTAATGTCGAGATAATAACGACAAGTGAGTCATTATCAGAAAGATATTTTGATAAAACATAAGACATTGTAGCTGATGAAGCTACGTTAACTAAGTTGTTACCAATTAAAATGGTACTTAGAATTTGATTGTATTTCTTAACTTGCTTGTCAATTAACTTCCCAAATCTATGTTCGTTTTCAACTAATTCATAAACTTTAGCAGGTGAGACTGTTGAGTAAGCAGTTTCACTTCCACTAAAGATACTACTTAAAATAAATAATATAAGCATAACTATGCATAAAACAATTGTAATTACTGTTTTACTATCCATAGTACACCTCTAAAGAATTATTTTTTTGGTTCCTATAATAACTGGAGTCCATTAAAATCCACCTCTTTCATTCGTCATATCGTCTAAAAATTGTACATATTTACCTGTGTAAATTAAAGTTGCTTGGCCAGGTTCACCATTACGGTTTTTAGCAACTGATAGAGTCACAGGGATTGATTCGAATTTTTTAACTTCGTCACCATCACTGTGTGCTGATTTTTTAAGTTTCTTTCTACTTAAGAAAATAACAATGTCAGCATCTTGCTCAATTGATCCGGATTCTCTAAGATCACTTAATTGTGGACGCTTGTCTTCACGATTTTCAACACTTCTGGATAACTGTGATAGAGCAATAATTGGAATTTTAAGCTCTAGAGCAAGTGTTTTTAGTGAACGTGAAATCATTGCAACTTCGTTTTGTCTATTTCCTGTTGCTTGATTTCCTCCTGAAATCAATTGTAAATAGTCAATTACAATTAAGTCCACTTTGTTTGTGTTTTTAATTAAATGTTTAATTTTGAAAATGATTTCATTAATTTTTGATTTAGGATCATCATCAAATCAAATTTGATTTTCATCAGGTGTTCTTTGCATACTTGAAACAACGTGATGAATTTTCATTAAATCTTCATAATTGTTTTTTAAGAGTTTGATATTTTGCAATTTGTACATATCTATTAGTGTAGAAGTTGCTAAATATCTAGTTGTAAGCTCTGATGTAGGCATCTCAAGAGAAATGAAAGCTACATTTTTTGGTTTACCATCTTTCATTCCTTTTTCGATAATGTTTCTTGCGATGTTTAATGCAAGCGCGGTTTTTCCAACTCCTGGACGAGCAGCTAAAATAATTAGCTGACCAGGTTTAAATCCTTTAACATATTTATCAATTGCATTAAATTCTGTAAGAAGAGCTTTTTCTTCATTTTCATCATTCTTAAGGCGACTAAAGTATTTCTCAAGAGCGCTTTCAAGTGAAATAAATTCACTATTTTTGATTGATAAATTATTACTACTAATAATGAAGTTTTCAACATCAGTAACAATGTCTTCTCAAGTGATTTTAGGATTTTGCCCTAATACAGCTAAATAATTACTAAAGAAAGCTTCTGCTTGTCTTCTTTTGTGAAGTTCAATTAACTTTTCAACATTTGGTAAAAAGTTTTCATCTGAAGAAAGTGTTGAAACAATTTTGTTTAATGTTTCAATTGATAAAGGAGCTCATTCAAGACTTGGGTTTTGAGCTTTGAATTTAGGTATTTCGTTTAAAAGTGTGTTGTAATCAAAAATGTAATTTTGATTAGGTTCACTTGCTTTTCTAGTTTTTAAAAATCTAAATAATGTAGAGTATTCAAGGTTGAAAAATGCTTCAGGGACAAGGAAGTCTAAACCAAGAGTTTGTTTTTCAGTATCATTAATTATCGTACTTAAAACTTGTCTTTCGATTTTTTCATCTTTGTACAAAGTATTTGCTAAAGGACGAATTATTGTTTCAACTCACTTGTATAAAGAGTTTTGATTGTTTCTATTATTTCTTAACATTTTTAATTTTAATTTCCACTCTTAAAGTTGCTTTTATATCTTTGTATAAAACAATTTCAACATCGTGCAATCCTTCTGATACTAAATGCACTTTTTGGATTGAATGTTTTGGTAACTTGTAACCTAATGAAGTTAATTTTTTATCAACATCTTTTGTAGACACTGAACCGTGTACATTTAAATTAGAATTTCCATCAATATTAGCTTCTAAAGTAAATTCTAATCTTAACTCTTCTAATTTTTCTTTAAGTCTTAAAGCACCTGTTCTTTTTTCATGTTCATCAGCTGATAAATCATCTAATCTTCTTTGTAATTGTCTTGCAGTTTGTTCATTGTATGGAACTCCAAAACCATTTTTAACTAAGTAGTTTGAACCATAACCATTTGATACTTCGATAACTGTGTTAGCTTTTCCATCTTTACAATCTTTAATTAGTATAACTTTCATCTTTTAACTCTCTTTCTGTTGTTGTTATTGCGTGGTGCACATTGTTAACAAATGTTTCTAATTCCTCATTTGAAATAGCAGCAGCTGTTCCAAAGTGTCCACCTCCACCAACTTGCTCAGTAATAATCTGAACGTTTGTATTTATACCTCTAGCACTAAGTTTGTACAAGTTTGTTCCCTTAAGTCTTGCAATAACGAAGGAAGCAACTCTGCCTTTTGTTTTAAGAAGTTCATTAGCAGCCATTGAAATAACGTCAGCTTCAACTTCGATTGGAGAATACGCTAAGTAGTAGCCTTTTTTAACTTCTTGTGCATTTTCTAAAATAGTATTAATTTGTTCTTTTGTTGTTTCATCAATTTTAAGAATTTCGCTTCCTTCAACTACATTTGCACCTTTTGATTGCAACCAAGCACTTGCTTGGAATGTTCTAGCTGAGACTGATTTTGTAAATTGTACTGTATCAACTAAAATACCACCTAAAAGTAATTGAGCACATAATGGCGAGAATTTTCATTCCCTATCTGTGAGCATAAAAATTTCAGTAACAATTTCTGAAGCTGAAGAAGCTGTTGTTTCAACATAAATATTTGTAACAGGACAATAATCAATTTGCTTTCCAACTCTGTGGTGGTCAAATACGAAAATATTTTCCCTGTCTGCATTTAAAATAGCATCCTTATTATCTGTACGACCTGGATCTGAATTATCTACAAACACAACTAATGTGTTTAAATCTGTTAATTTTGACGCTTTATTTGCACTTATGATAATTTTTTCTAAGTTTAAATCTGTATCTTCATAAACAATGTTTTTGTAACTAAGTTCATTTCTAAAATATGTTGTAGTCATATCGAACGATTCAGCACATATGTAAGCTTTCTTACCTCTTTGATGAGCTAAATATGCAATTCCATATGATGAACCTAATGAGTCCATATCAGCTGATTTGTGTCCATAAACAATAACTTTTGTAATTTGTTCGCTATCAAGTTTTTTAAGGAACTCATCTGAAATTTTCTTAATTTTAGTCATATTATTGTTAGACACAATTTCGATACTTGAACCATAATAAATCGCAGTCTCAGTATCGCTGAAAATCGCAACCTGGTCTCCTCCACGGTTTTGAGCTTGAACTAAAGCTTTTTTAGCTTGCTCTAATTTTTCTTTAAGCGAGCTTCATCCTCTAGCAAACCCAACACTAAGCGAAAGTTTACCAATTGATGTGTCCGGAACATTCTTTTGAATATTTGTAAATAAAGAAAACTTATCTTTAGACATATTGTAAAGTGAAACCTGGTCTGTAATAACAATGAACTTACCATTTGTATATTGTCTATAAATTAAGTTGTATTCTTTTGAATATTCATTGAATGTATCAATAATTGTTTTATTAACTAAGTAAAGTTGCTCTTCAGATAAGATTGATTGATACATTTGGTAGTTATCAATTTCAATTTCACCAATAACAGTTTTTTGATCATGAACTTCATTTTTAAATAAAGTTTCAGTTGTAATATCACGAATAATTATGATGTTTGATAATGGTCAGAATTGAGCTTCATAAATGTTTTTATTATTTTCAAACTCAATTTTAGTTTGATTCATATCAAGCTCTAAAAATTCTTTGTTATCTGAAATTGTTGTAAAGAATGTTTTAATGTGAATATCAATAAAATCTTTGTGAAACTTGTTTTTGATAAAGTTACTTGCTCAAATGATTTTATGTTCAGCATTGTAAATAACAAATCCGATGTTATTACTTGACATAATATCTTCAGTAAATGAATCAAAAGAGTTTTTAACAATGTTTCTTGACCTTGCAAAAATCTTTGTAATTCAAACTAGTGTAGTTGCTAGTGATGCAAAAACTAAAATCATTGCAACAATAACTAAACCAATTTCTCAAGTTAATGCAGTTGTTTCGTTATTTTTTACTAAAATTGCAGTTAGTAAAATAAACAGAATTACAAAAACTACGCATAAACACGAAAGTAAGCTTATTTTGTATTTTGTTTTCATTCAAATCCTTTTTGTTTGTGTTGTAAAAATTTAAATATTTAATATTTAAATTATATAAGTTTTGCAGAAATTGTTATCAATATGTTTTATTACACCGAAAATATCTACAGGAATATGATAAATAAAACAAAAACTCACAATTAATGTGAGTGATTGTGTGTATGGAATGAAAGAATTAATGCAGCAAAGATTACACCAATAAATAAGAATGCAAGAATGAAATATCATTTTTTCTTCGACATATGTGAATGATAAAACTCAGGAATAAACTCAATTAAAGTAGTGAAAATGAAAATTCCTGCGATTGCTGACATCATCATCCCTTTTAGTATTCAGTTTTTCTCAATTGCTGCTCCTGCATAGCAACCAATTAACATAAATGGTAAAAATAATGAAAGCCCTAAAAATGATAATAACAATGATTGAATTCTTGAGTAACCTGCCTCTCTAAGTCTGAAATAGAAGATTGTTTCTTCAGGAATTAAGTGTAAAACTAAAGAAGCAAAATAAGCCATAGTAAGTGAGTTTTCGTGACCGTTTGCTGCTAAATTTAAGTTGTATCCTAATAATAATCCTTCTGGAATTCTGTGAGTTAAAAGTAGTAATAAAGCAATAACTTTTAATTTATTTGAAGCTGAATTAATCGCTTCTTGTTCAGCTTTAATAATTGACTCATCATTTGAAAAGATGTAATCAGGATGATAATGAACGTGTTTTGAGTTATTATAATTTTTACTTTGTCTTAAAAATATATTTTGATTTTTATTATATTTCTTAACTTCGTAAAAATGTTCTGAATGTGGGTGTGAGAAATCAAAATCATCGTGCTCGTGTTCATCGCCGTGATCGTGGTCGTGAACAAATGCATTTAACTTTCTATTATTTGATTTTTTAAGTTTTTTATTAATTTGATAAGTAATCGCATATTTAAGTGTGAATGAAAATAAGATACCTACAGCAAGACCGACAACTACGACTAAAATGCTATACCCATAGACGTTTACATTGTCTGTTCATGCACCTTGATTCGCTAATTCAAGCGATTCTCTTAAAAAACCAAATGTAGCTAATACTAAGAAAAAACCTGTTGAAAAAGAGTATAAATAAAATGACAGATTTTTTCAACCATTCTTACTTAATTTAATAAGTGGAAAAATGAATGAAAGAATAGTTGGTATAGCTAATAAGCAAAGTAATGTGACAAGTATTAGAATGAAGTAAGATAACCCTTCATTACCTGTGCTTAATTTGAGGGTTTCGAAAAAATCTCTAATTATTTGCATTATTCTTCAGTTTCGATGTTATGGTAAACATCTTGAACGTCATCATCCTCTTTTAATTTGTCTGCAAATTCTAATAATTTGTCTTTCTTTTCTTGATCATATTCTACATACATATCTGGCACATATGTTACTTCACATTGGATAAAGTCAATTTGACCGAATTTATCTTCAATTGCATTTTTTAAATCTGTGAAGTTTTCAGGTAATGTAGTTAATACAAATGATTCATCATATGTTTCAACATCTTCTGAACCATTTTCAAGTGCAACTTCCATTAAATCATCTTCATTAACTAATTCTTTAGCAATTTCAATGATTCCTAATTTTCTAAATGGATATGGAATTTGACCTGTTTTACCTAATGTAGCATTTTGTTTGTTAAAGTATGACTGAATATTTGATTTAACTCTGTTAAGGTTGTCTGATAATGTAACAACAATAAATGTTGCTCCTCCACCTACAGTAGCGTTAAAAACAGTTTCGATAAATGCGTTTGCATTTTTATCTCCAGCTGCTTTAGCAATTGCTCTTTCAATGTTGTCTTTTGGCATATTTTTTGATTTAGCTTTAGCAATTGCTAATTTTAAAGCTGGGTTAGTATCAGGATCTGCTCCTAATCTTGCTGCAACAAAGATTTCTTTAGATAATTTTTGAAAAATTTTTCCTCTTGCTGCATCTTGCGCACCTTTTCTATGTGCTATATTCGCTGCGTGTGAATGTCCTGCCATAATTTATCTCTCCTAATCTATATCATTTGGTTTATAAATTGAATCTCTTTTGTGTTGTGAGATTTTATGTTTATATTCAATTTTCTTAATAACTTCTTCTGGTAATACTGATTTGATTTGTTCATAGTCATTTAAGTGATCTAAATAAAAATCAAGTTGAGCATATGAGAAACCTAATTCATCTTCATCAGTTTGATTTTCTCATAATCCTGCTGATGGAGCTTTGTCAATAATTTCACTTGGTACATTTTGAAGTGAAGCTAAAAATCTAACTTCACCTTTTGTAAGATGACAAATTGGAAGTAAATCAACTCCTCCATCACCATACTTTGTGAAGTAACCAATGAATGTTTCATCTTTATTATCTGTTCCTAACACAAGTGAATTATTTTCTTGAGCTAGAGCATATAAAGTTGTCATTCTTAAACGTGGTTTAATGTTAGCAACTGCTAATTGATTTTTAACATTAACTTGCTTGCTTAAAGCGTTAAAAGCATCAGTTAAATCAATGTACTCAAATTTATCATCAAACTTTTCTTCAAGTTTTTTAATGTGTTCTAAATCACTTTGTAACATTCCATTGACCGACATCACAACTCCCTTAACTTTTAAAGGAAGTTGTTTTGCTATTGCATACACAAGTGAAGAATCAATCCCTCCACTGATGCCTACAATAAAACCGTAACAATTAGCTTCTTTTGCTTTTGTTACTAAAAAGTCTTTAATAACTTCAACATAAGCTAATCCATTTTCTTTGTCATAATATGGTTTGTTATCTTTATAAAACGTAATCTTACCCATATCGCCTCTTTATTAACTAAATTGAATATTTTTAACAAAATATTAATTGTAAAAATATACTTAATTTTACCATAACAATCTAAAAAATAAACTGAATATATTACTTTTTAATTGTTTAAAATTCAACACACTTGTTTTTTTATAGTCATTTGAAAAATGAACGAATTCAGTCTCTAGTTCATAATTTGTTCTTTTTTGGATTTTTTTACTAATAAGATGAAATAATGATATTATTTAATGAATATATTTTTATATCGCTCAAAAGAAAAAAGTGTAAAAAAGGTGGAAAATAATGCAAAAAAAACAATTTTTAGTTTGAAATAACAAAAATATGAATGTTATTTTCAAAATGGCTTTCACAGGCTTGATGTTAGCTATTTCTATTGTTTTTAGCATTATCGGAAGTTTTATTCCATTTAATTCATTTTTAACTTTCAATTTCCTTTTAATTTCAGCTTTTTTAACTGCTTTTATTATCGATATTCAATATTCGTTAATAATGCTTATTTCAAACTTTTTGATAAGTCCTTTTATAACAATTAAATCAACTACATTAGACATTGCATTTCTAGGAAACTTTATTCTTTTATTAATGCAAGGTGTCTTCGTTTTCAGCTCTTATTTATTTGGAAAATTATTATGAAAATCTAAACTTAAAAAAGAAATTTCAACCCTTGTAATCTTATGAATAAGTTCATTAGTAACAATTGCAATAATAACATTTTTGAATACATTTTTATTTAACTTAATTTATTTCAAATTATTCAAGCAACTAGATGCTGTTTCGTTTAATGAACTGCTTGCTAATTATGATAAAAAATTCAAAATTTTCTTCTTTGGTATTCCAAATTACTTTGCAGGTTCTATCGCTTTATATTTATCATTTAATTTGAGCAATATTGCAATAAATTATTTTATAATTTATATATTTATTTTTACCTTATCTAAAACTAAGTTTTTAGATAACATCCTAAATAATTTCACAGTGAATAAGTGTGATTCATAGAAAGGTGTTTATGTCAAAATTTAACTTTAAAGAAATTGATTCAAAGTGAAGAAAAATCTGAGCAGAAACTAATGCTTTTGAACCAAAAGATGATTTTAGTTTACCTAAAAAATATGTCTTAAGTATGTTTCCTTACCCAAGTGGAAAATTGCATATGGGACACGTTCGTAATTACTCAATCGGTGATGCTGTAGCTAGATACTTTAGAAGAAAAGGTTTCAATGTCCTTCACCCATTTGGTTGAGATGCTTTTGGTTTGCCTGCTGAAAATGCAGCAATCAAAAACGGAACACATCCAAAAAGCTGAACATATCAAAACATTACATCAATGGATGATGAAATTAAAAGATTAGGAATTTCATTTGCTTGAGATTATGAAACAATCACTTGTGATGCTTCATACACAAAATGAGAACAATACATTTTCATCAAACTTTGAGAAAAAGGTTTAATTTACAAAAAGAAAAGCTCATTAAACTGATGTGAATTTGACCAAACAGTTTTAGCTAACGAACAAGTTGAAGATAACAAATGTTGAAGATGTGGAAATCAAGTTATTCAAAAAGAAATGGATACTTACTACTTAAAAATTACCGAGTATGCTGATGAATTACTTGAAGATCTTAAATCTCTTGAAGGACATTGACCTCAACAAGTTCTTACGATGCAAAAAAATTGAATTGGTAGAACTGAAGATTACAAATTAACATTTGAATTTGCAGATAACAGTCAAAACACACTTAATGTCTATGAATCAAATTTAGATTACATTTCAAAAATTGATTATGTTGCTATCTCAAATAAACATCAATTAGTTGATGCCTTAAAAGAAGCAAACTACTTTAATCAAGAAGCTTTAGACTTACTTGAAGAAATCAATTTAAACTTTGTTAAAAAAGAATTTTCAAAGAAAATTTTTATCAAAACACCTTACACTGTTAAAAATCCTTTCGATGGTAGCTTAGTTCAAGTTATCATTACTGATTTTGCATCAAATAATCCAAATAAAGATGCGACGATTGTTTCATCAAATAATCAAACACACACCACTTTTATGGAAGTTAACCATTTAGACTTTTTAGATAATAATTTAGTTCAAGTTGAGGAAACTAAATTAACTAAAGAAGTAAAATACAACTTACGTGACTGAGGTATCTCAAGACAAAGATATTGAGGAACACCAATTCCTCTTGTGCACTGTGAAAAATGTGGAACAGTTCCTGTTTCACTTGAACAATTACCTGTTTTATTGCCTGAAGAAGTTAAGTTCACAGGTCAAGGTAATCCACTTTTAACTAATGAAGAATGAATGAATACAACTTGTCATCTTTGTGGTTCAAAAGCAAAAAGAGAAACTGATACATTAGACACATTCTTTGAATCAAGTTGATATTTCTTAAGATATACTACACCATCAAACTTACGTGACGAAGTTATTTTCAAGAAAGAAAACTTAGATTACTGAAATTCAGTTGACTTATACATCGGTGGAATCGAACACGCTATCTTACACTTACTTTATGCAAGATTTTTCACCAAAGCATTATCTGACTTGGGTTTAGTAAACTTTAGAGAACCATTTGCTAATTTATTAACTCAAGGTATGGTGCTTAAAGATGGCGCTAAGATGTCTAAATCAAAAGGTAATACAGTTGAACCTGGAGAAATGATTAACACCTATGGCGCTGATACAACTAGATTATTTATCTTATTTGCAGCTCCTCCTCAAAAAGAACTTGAATGAAGTGATTCAGGTGTTATTGGATGTTTTAAATTCATCAATAGACTTTACGATAGAAGTTCTGAAATTGATGTAAATTCAGACTTTAAAAACATTGACAAGTCAACCTTAAGTGCTCAAGAAAAAATTGCAAGACTCAAACTTTACCAAGGAATGCAAAAACAAAAGAACACATTTGAAAGTGATGATAATTCATTCTCATTTAACACTTTAGTTTCTTGAACTATGGAAATTATGAATGAATATGATTCAATCACAAAACCTGAATTAATCACAGAAATGTTCTATGTTTTATTAAACATTCTTGAACCATTCATTCCACACGTTGTTTGAGAATTATCAAGTAAATACTTTGACTCAAAAAACCTATATGACTTTGCTATAGATAATTCTGCATTAGAAATGGATGAAGTAACTTATGGAATTACAGTTAACGGAAAAGTTAGAGCTGAATTAACAGTTTCAAAAACAGCACAAAAAGAAGAAGTTTTAGAAAAAGCAAAAGAACAAGTAACAAAATGATTAGAAGGTAAAGAAATCGTCAAAGAGATCTTTGTACCTGGAAAAATCGTTAACATTGTTGTAAAAGACAAATAGAAGGAGAATGATGACTTTTAATGAATATATTAAAAAAGCGAAAGCTGATAAATCAGGCTATATAACATTCTTTGAAACACCAGATTTTTATTCAATTCCTGGTGGTTTTATGGAAACTGAGGTTACAGAAAAAGTTCTTGTTGAAGATCTTAAAAAGAACCGTGAAGAATTACTTAAAGAATCAGGAAGAGCAGTTGTTTTATATGCTAAACCTGAATCAACAGATGAAATTGTTTATGGTAACTATGTAAAACCACTTGAAGTAATTTACAAAGCTACAACGGATTCATTTATCGTAGTTTATAAAGTTATTTCACAATTCTATTTACCTAATGGATTTAAAATGCTTGAAACTCTTCCTGAAGGAGTTCAATCACACGTTGAATATAAAGGTTTCATAGGTTCAGAAACTGGAGAAGGTGGTGCATTTGTTGACTTACCTGCTACATTATCTAAAAAAGAATTAAGGGAAGTTTATGACTACTTGCAAACTTTCTCAATTTTTGCAGGTGTCGGAATTGACCTTGAAGAAGATAAACCACAACAATTTGCTGATTCAGATTTTATTGGCTTATTCAAAACTGAACCTTTATCAGGAAGACACTTTACATTCACAAGTATTGTTGATTTAACAAACAGATACTTTGAAGGTAGAACTGATAGATTCTCTGAAGATTATGCAAGTGCATTAATCGCTACTTTCTTAAACCACATTTCACCTGTAGTTGTTCCAGAAAGACTTGAAATTTTCAAAGAACCATACAACAGATTTTGATACCAAACTTACTTAATTCAAGCTACTGCAAAAATTAATGAAATTCTTCAAGCAGAAACAGAATTAAAAGGTAAAATGACACAAAAATTAAGTAAGCAACAAACAGAATTCTTACTTAGAGAAAAATTAAAAGCTCTTCAAGAACAAATTAAAGAACTTAACCCAACTGCATCTGATGATGAGTATGCACAAATCATCAATTCAAAATTCAAAGACATCTTCCCTGAAAGTGTTATTAAACTTATTGATGCTGAAACTAAAAAATCAGAAGAAATGGTTCCTGTTTCTCCTGAAGCCTCAATCATCAAATCATACATTAATACTCTTAAGAAACTTCCTTGAAGAAAAGTTCAACACGAATTATTAGACATAAACAGAGTTAGAGAAGTTTTAGATAAACACCACTATGGTTTAAATGAAATTAAACAAAGAATTATCGAATACTTAGCTGTTATTATTAAAAACAACCAAGTTAAAAAACTTGATGAAAACAAAATCAAGATTGATGATAAATTTGAAATTGACCTTTCATTATTTCAAAACAATGAAGAAACAAATACATTTAACAATGTTCCTATCTTAACTCTTGTTGGTCCTCCTGGAACAGGGAAAACATCACTTTCAAAAGCTATAGCAAGTGCTTTAAATAGAAAATTCGTTAAAGTTTCACTTGGAGGAGTTCACGACGAAAGCGAAATTAGAGGACACAGAAGAACTTACGTAGGAGCTATGCCTGGAAAAATCATCAAAGGAATGATGTACGCAGGAGTATCAAACCCCGTTGTCCTTCTTGATGAGATTGATAAAATGGCATCTGATATGAAAGGTGATCCAGCAAGTGCAATGCTTGAAGTTTTAGACCCTGAGCAAAACACAAGATTCCAAGATCACTACTTAGAACACGAATACGACTTATCAAAATGTATTTTCATTGCTACAGCTAACTACTATGAAAACATACCACCTGCATTAATTGACAGGGTCGAAGTTATTGAATTATCTTCATACACATTGAGCGAAAAATTAAGCATTGCTAGAGAGCACTTAATACCAAAAGTGCTTGAGCAAGCTACTTTAGCTGAAAAATACTTCCAAATTTCAGATGATGTGCTTAAATACATCATTCAACATTACACACTTGAAGCTGGAGTCAGAGGTCTTAAACGTACATTAGATAAGATTGCTAGAAAAATAGTTGTTAAGACTTTTGATGATCCATCATTAAAAGAATATGTAATTACACTTGATAAAATCGAAGAATTACTTGGTGTAATTAAATTCAAACAAGAAGAAAAAGAAGAAGATGTTGTTCCAGGTTTAGTAACAGGATTAGCTTACACATCATTTGGTGGTTCAACATTGCCGATTGAGGTAACTACATACCCAGGTAAATCAGAAATTAAGTTAACTGGTTCACTTAAAGAAGTTATGCAAGAATCAGCTCAAATTGCTTTAACTTTCGTTAGAGCAAACGCTGAAAAATTTGGTGTTGATGAGTTTGATTTTGAAAATAATACAATTCATATTCACGTACCTGAAGGAGCAGTTCCTAAAGATGGACCAAGTGCTGGTGTAACATTTACAACTGCAATTATTTCTGCTCTTTCAAAAAGACCAGTTCCTAACACAATTGGAATGACTGGTGAAATTACATTAAGAGGAAAAGTCCTTGAAATTGGTGGATTAAAAGAAAAATCATTTGCAGCTAGTCAAAAAGGACTTGAAATGATTTTCATACCTGAAAACAATATCAAAAACTTAAAAGACATTCCTTTTGAAATTAAAGAAAACTTAACATATGTACCTGTTAAAACATATGATGAAATTTACAATGTAATTTTCAATAATCAAAAACCTTCTAACGAAATAAAAGCAAAATAATAAAAAATGCAAAAGCAGTTCACACAGAAAAGTTTTACATTTTTTACAATTAATTTTGTCGTTGGTATAGGTTTTATAACTACAATATCAACAATTATGAACATATCTTACTGAGGGTATCTTGTAATGATACTCTCAGCATTTATATGCTTTGGAATAATGTTGGTATTCTCTAGATTATCAAATCAATATAATGATCACTACGGTGGTTCGTATGCTTACGCAAGACATTTAGATGATGATGTTGTTGATGGTAAATTAACAAAATCAAAGAAACGCGGTCTTAGAAATCTTGTTTTCTTCATCGGATGAAACCAATTTATTCAAACACCACTTTTATCAGCAATTGCACCTTTATTCCTAGCTGATGTTGTTGAAATAATACTACCGAAACCAGAAGAATTTCCTCAACACAGCTTAGTTATGTGAATAGTTAGAGGGATCTCAATCTTACTATTCATTTCCATAATTGCTATTTCAACAATTGGATTAAAAACAAATAAGAAAATTATTTTCATTGCCTCATTATTTAAATGAATAATACTTATCTTAGCCATCTTTGTAATGTTAGTCGCTGTTTCAAAGGAAGCTACATTACCTGACTCAGCTACATACAAAAAAGTTACACCTCAATTAATTATCGCTGATGTTCTTTTATTTATGTATGCTTTTGCAGGAACTGAAGATGTTGCTGCTATGGCTAAAGATGTTAAGTTCAAGAGTTTTAGAAAAATATTACTAACATCATTAGCTTTCATATTTGGATTTTATCTAATATTCTTTTCACTCTATTTATTCTTACCAAACTCGTTAAAAGTAACTACCGGAGATAGCTCAAACGAGATTTCAAAAATCTACACCTATGGATTAGGTGCATTTGGAGTCTCTATCTTCATTATTGGATTATTATGTAATGATTTAGGATTTAGAATTTTTCAAACAGTTGCGACTGCTAGAAAACTTGTTCCTCTTTCTGAAGATGGTTACTTATTCAATTCATTGCATCAGAAAAATAAAAAGGGTGAATTTAAAAATGCAATCGTTTTCTCTACAGTTATAATAATGATTTCAATGATTACATTATGACTTGTTCCTACTATATTCTTAGATAAAGAATATAGCGATGAGTTCTTTAAAGCAACAATTATAACCAGCTCAATTGCATTATTAATTGAAGACTTAATCACATTCTTTATAGCATTCAGATTAGCTGCAAAGAAAAGAATTTCAAAAATACCTGTTTGGGAAAAAACTATTTACATTATTGATATTTGTATAATGTCATTTATCTTATTAATCACATTCTTCCCTTGAATTTTAGGTGGCCAATGAGAATTCAAAAATACAGTATCAATTATCATTTACGTAGTATTTATTGGGGTTGGTTTTGCACTAAAACTTCTCAATAAATACAAACACAAATTCAAAATTTACAATAAATGAATTGCTAAGCACAATAAGCAATTTGATAATTTAATTTTTATAAAAAATAAATAACCAACTTCTGTAGCTGGTTATTTTTTAATAATTATTTTTAATACGGTCGTAGTTCTTTTGATTTTTAAGAACATATGCATCATATAAATCTTCATATGTAAACCCTAACATTACAAATGAACCCAATGCAACTTGAAACGCGTGTTCGATATTTGATTTATTAACTTTTTTCATTATGTTTGCTAATGAAATAAATAAATGTTGGAATTGAATGTTTATATCCTGGTTAATTATTTTTGGTTCTATTTCAGGTAGAACATCAAATTTATAAGCAAAATTAACTAAGAAATGGATTAAATCAGCAAATTCTTCAGTTACAGCTAATTTATTTACATTCTTTTGTGATTTTCAATATTTAAAACTTTGAACTTCATTTACATATTCAGCAGCTTCAATTAAAAGCGCTAGAGTTTTTTGAACTATAAAGTCTTCTTTGTTAAATGTTGGATTAAGACTTAAACTTTTTTCTCTGATTTTATTATCCAATTCTTTTTGCATCTCAAATATCTTTATTAAATTCATGTTCTAATTATATTACAAATAAATGTTTGTATATTTAAACTTTTATAGCTTGCAGACTATGCTTTTAGTTTTTGAGAAGTTAAATAAAAAAATCAGAGAACTGAATCTCCGATTTTCAAATTATTCGTTTACGAAGTCTTCTTCATAATCATCATCAGATGCATATGAATCTTCAAATGAGTTTTGTAATTCTTCGTTTTCTTGTGCTAAGTCACTTAAAACTTCGTCTAAGTCACCCATTTTTTCAGATTCTTTTAATAAGTCTGATGTGTACTTGTTAAAGTCTTCTGAAATGTATACATTACCATTTTCATCTTCAAGTGTATCATCTAAGATAATTTTGTTTGTGAAGTATGAACGTGGGTCACGAATGTCATATTTACCTTTAAGTTGGTAATTTGAGTTTGTTCCAGCAGGAATTTTGTGACCTAAAATAATGTTTTCTTTAAGACCATCTAAGTTATCAACTCTTTCTGCGATTGATGAGTTAACAAGAATCTTAGCTGTTTCTTGGTATGATGCAGCTGATAAGAATGAGTCACTTAATAAAGGAGTTTGTTTTGCTCCACGTATTTTAACTTGACCATAAGCTGGTTTAAGTCCTTGAGCAATTAATCTTCCATTTTCTTTTTGGTAGATGAATGTATCTACTAAGCTTCCTGTGAAGAATTTTGAATCTCCTGGGTCTGTAATCATAATTTTTGAAAGCATTTGTCTAATAATGATTTCAATATACTTATCTGAAATTGTAATACCTTGTAAACGGTAAAGTCTTTGAATTTCTTTTAATAAGTAGTTTTGAACTGCACGTGTGTCAGCAACTTCAAGAAGGTCATTAATAATAATTGGTCCTTCAAAGATTTTTTGCCCTGGTCTAAGTGTTTGCCCAACTTTAACACGTAATTTTTGAGAAACTCTACCTGATGTTGTAACGATTTCTTTTTGTCCATTTGGTCTTGTTGTTTCAATTTCAACAAGCATAATGTCATTTTCTTTTCCGTTTTTATCTCTAGCTGGCGCAATTGAAACAACTGTTCCAGTTACAGGAGAGATAACAGCAGGTTTTCCTCAAGGTTTTTCATAGGCATCGATAAGTTCAAGAAGACGTCCAAATCCTCCTGTAATATCTTCAACCCCGGCAACCCCTCCGGTGTGGAATGTACGCATTGTAAGCTGTGTACCAGGTTCCCCGATACTTTGTGCAGCAACAACTCCAACAGCTTCACCGATGTTAACTAAACGGTTTGTTGCAAGGTCTTTTCCATAACAGTGAACACAAACACCATTTCTTGTATGACAAGATAATACTGAACGAATTTCAACTTGGTCAATGTTGTATAAGTTAACAATTTTGTCAGCCATTTCAGCTGAAATTAATGTATTTGCATCAACAATAATGTGACCATTTGCGTCAATAATTGGTTTGTTTGTGAATCTTCCTTCGATTCTTTCTTGTAATGACTCAATAACTGTGTTTGTCTTTGTATCTCTAATGTCTTTTACAACAAATCCAAAGTCTGAACCACAATCAACTTCTTTAACAACAATACTTTGAGCAACATCAACAAGTCTACGTGTTAAGTAACCTGATTTAGCTGTGTTAAGAGCTGTATCTGTAAGTCCCTTACGAGCCCCGTGAGTTGATGAATAGAATTCGTAAGCACTAAGTCCACTAAGGAATGATGATTTAACAGGAACTTCAATTGTTGAACGAACAACACGGTCGTTTTCTGCATCGGCTTTAAGAACTTTAGTGTTGTTACTCATAAGTCCACGCATACCAGCTAACTGTGTAAAGTTAGATGAGTTTCCACGAGCCCCTGAAGTGAACATCATAAATAATGGGTTGTCAATATCTGATTTTGTAACTTCTTTAAGATCTTTTTCAATAGATTCTTTAACTTGTGATCATTTTTGAATTGTTAAGCTGTAACGCTCATCGTCTGTTAAGTAACCTTCAAGGAAGAATTGTTTTAATTGGTCTGTGTATTCTTCCCCTTCTTTGATCTTTTGAGCTGTTGTATCTAATGTTGTAATATCATTCATTGAAATAGTTGTTCCTGATATTGTCGAATATTTGAACCCTAATTCTTTGATATTGTCAAGAATAGAAGCAACATAGTTTGTATATCTGAATCAAACTCTTTCTAACACTAATGTGTAGTCATTAATGTTTCATTGTCTCTTAAGTTTATGTGTTTCTTCATCTGTACCAATGATGAAGTTGATTCTTTCGAATTCTTCTTTAATGAAGTTTGAAATGTTTGTTGCGTGAATTGTAGGAATACGTTCACCCGCATAATCAATTAATGCAGCACAGTCATTGAAACGACTTTCAAAGTTGTTTACATCTGTAGAATCAATAACACCTGCGATGTCTTCCATTGTTACAATGGCAACATATTTTTTGTACACATTAAGAACAATTTTTGCGATGTCTTTTTTGTTTAATCCTAAGTTAACAGGGATATCTTTAAGATATTCAGCAAAGTTTGTTCCATAAGGCATTGTGTATTTGTCTAATGCATTTTCTGATGTGTCTAATCTTTCTTTTTCAGAAACTGAAATTGAACCATCTGCATTAACTGTTTCTTTTCTTGCTATTGATTTACCAAAGATAAATTCAAAGTCTGATGGGAACACTTTGTTTAAGATGAATTTACCTACTGTTGAGAAAATGTAAGGATTTGATGTATGTAATTTAACTGAATTTTTATCTAATTCAGAAACTGGTAACACAACTCTTGTATGTAAGTTAACAATACCATTTTCATAAGCTAACATCATTTCTTCATAGTTAGCAAAGATTTTACCTTCATTAGGTTGTCCTGCTTTTTCAATAGTTAAGTAGTAAAGACCTAAAATCATATCCTGTGAAGGGTTAATGATAGGTTCTCCATCTTTTGGTCCAAGGATGTTTTTAGAAGCTAACATTAATTCACGAGCTTCTCTAACAGCTTGATCTGAAATAGGAACGTGAACAGCCATTTGGTCCCCATCGAAGTCGGCGTTGAACGCTGTAGTTACTAATGGGTGTAATTTAATGGCTTTTCCTCTAATTAAAACAGGTTGGAATGCTTGAATTGATAAACGGTGCAATGTAGGAGCACGGTTTAAAAGAACTGGTCTTCCATCAATAGCTTTTTCAACATATGGTCAAATGATTGGGTTTAATGAGTCAATCATTTTCTTAGCTGATTTAACAGATGTGATTGAAGTTTCATTCTCTAATAATTCTTTGATAATTCAAGGTTCGAATAATTTAGCAGCCATATCTCTTGGGATACCAACTTCGTGCATTTTAAGAGTTGGTCCTACAACGATAACTGAACGACCTGAATAGTCAACACGTTTTCCTAAAAGGTTTTGTCTGAAACGACCTTTTTTACCAACAAGTGCATCAGAGATAGATTTAAGAGGGTGTCCATCTTTTGATGTAACTGGTGTAGGTTTCTTTCTGTTGTTATCAATTAAAGCATCAACAGCTTCTTGAATCATACGATACTCGTTTTGTTTAATTAACATAGGAGCATCAGCTTCGTTTCATTTAGCTAAACGGTTGTTTCTGATAATGATACGACGGTAAAGTTCGTTAACATCACTTGTTGAGTGTCTTCCACCATCAAGTTGAACTAATGGACGTAAGTCAGCTGGAATAACTGGTAAGTTGTAAATCAACATATTTTTTGGGTGTTGACCTGATTTAATAAATGAGTTGATGATTGTTAAACGTTTGTAAAGTTTTCCTCTTTCTTGTTCTTTTGTTGAAGAAAGATTTCCGTTCTCATCAGCTTCTTGGTTAATTAAATCAATTTCAGCTTGAACTTTTTTAGCTTCTTCTTCTAAGTCAATGTGAGTTAATAAATATTCAATTGCTTTTGAACCTGTGTCAATTTTAGCATCTGAATATTCATGAATGATTTCATTGTATTGATAGAAATCAATACCGAAGTCTTTACCAATTTTAGATTCAGCATATGTTCTTAGTTCATCTAAAGCTGTAGCGATGTCTTCGTATTCATCTGTATCTTTATCATACATTTTTAACATTTCCATTAATGCGGCTTCATAAATGTTTGCAGCTTCATTAATGTCAATGATTGTGTTTTTCTTTAATGACTCTAAACCACCATCTTCTAAAACGATGTGTGATTTGTAGTAAATTAATTTTTCTAAGTCTGCTTTTGTTACTTGTTTTGAAGAGTCAGCAACTCTAAGTCCAAGTAATTTAGCAATAATTGAGTGATCGATTTTGAAGAATCAGAAGTGGACAACAGGGTTGTGTAATTTGATGTGTCCCATTCTGCTTCTACGTGTTATTTTAGGTAAAATAACTGGTTTGTATTTTTCACAAGCAGGTGTTCTAGTACATACTGAGTTTTCATCACTTTTTTTGTATTTTGTACCACAAACAGGACATTTGTAGTCTGTTGTAGGTCCAAAAATAAGTTCATCAAATAAACCGTCTTTTTCTGGTTTATATGATTTATAGTTAATTGTTTCAGGTTTTGTAACTTCACCGTGAGATCATTTTAAAATGTCTTCATCTGTTGCAAGTGAGAGAGTAATTTTATTGATTTTATCTTCTACTGATTTAGCATCGAAATTTGAATTATTCATATCAATCTCCCCCTGTTTCATGTGAATCTACATAGTGATATTGTTCACTATCATCGTAATCATTGTCGTAGTTTTCTACTTCAGTTGTTTCAAGTTTCATTCCAAGACCTTTAAGTTCATATGAAAGAACGTTAAATGATTCTGGAATACCTGGTGTAGGTAATTGTTTCCCTGATACTAATGCACTATATAACGCATTACGTCCAGCGATGTCATCTGATTTATATGTAAGGATTTCTTGAAGAACGTTTGTTGCTCCATAAGATTCGATAGCTCATGTTTCCATTTCCCCGAATCTTTGTCCCCCGTTTTGAGATTTACCTCCAAGAGGTTGTTGTGTAATAAGTGAGTATGGACCAACTGAACGAGCGTGCATCTTGTCATCAACCATATGGTTAAGTTTAAGCATATACATAACACCAACAGAAATAGGTTTATCAAATTTTCTACCTGTAATAGGGTCGATTAAAATTTGTTTTCCACTCTTGTTTAATCCAGCTTCTTCTAAACAAGCTTCAATGTCTGACTTCTTAATACCATCGAATGATGGAGTAACGAATTTAACATTTAATTTTCTAGCAGCCATTCCTAAGTGAAGCTCAAGAACTTGACCAATGTTCATACGTGAAGGAACCCCTTGAGGGTTAAGCATAATATCAAGTGGTGTTCCATCTTCTAAGTATGGCATATCTTCTTCAGGAAGCACGATTGAGATAACCCCTTTGTTTCCGTGACGACCAGCCATCTTATCCCCAACTTTGATTTTACGTTTTTGAGCAATAGAAACCTTAACAATCTTGTCAATTCCTTCTTCTAAGACATCACCTTTTTCTCTAGAAAGAACTTCAACGTGAATTACAGTACCATTGTGACCATTTTTAACTTTAAGAGATGTATCTTTTGATGTTTGTGGACGTTGTTGAAGAATAGCCATTAAAAGTTTTTCTTCTTGAGATGGGTTTTCTTCTCCCTTAGGTGATAATCTACCAACTAAAACGTCACCAGCTAAAACTTCTGATCCAACTTTAACAATACCGTTTTCATCTAAGTTTCTTAATGAGTATTTAGAAACGTTTGGAATGTCGTTTGTTAAGATATCGTCACCAGCACGTGATGATCTGAATTGAATTGTTTGTTCTTCAATATGAATTGATGTATAAACATCATCTTTAACTAATCTTTCGTTGATGATAACAGCATCTTCAAAGTTGTATCCGTTTCAAGTTGTAAATCCAACAAGAACGTTTTTACCAAGAGCCATTTCTCCATCTTTGAATGAAGAACCATCAACTAATAAGTCGCCAGCTTTAATTTCTTGCCCAACTTCAACAATTGGCTTTTGTTGAATTAATGTACCTTGGTTACTTCTTTCGAAGTTTCTAAGTGTATATTTATCAAAGCTTTCTTTTGTTGTAATTTCTCCTGTTTTAGGATCTTTTACTTCTTTAAAGTGTTTTACGTGGATTTTTGATCCATCAACAAAATCAACAACCCCATCACCTTTAGCTCTTAAGTTGTATGATGAGTATTTAGCAATATCTGCCTCAATACCTGTTCCAACATATGGAGCTTCTGCTTGGATTAATGGAACTGCTTGACGTTGCATGTTTGATCCCATAAGTGCACGGTTGGCATCATCGTTTTCTAAGAACGGGATAGCAGCAGCAGCTATAGAAACAATTTGTTTTGATGAAACCTCAATGAAATCAATTTCATGTGGTTTACCAATGATATAGCTGTAATCACGTCTAATTGTTAATAAGTCATCTGTAATGTTGTTGTCTTCATCAACGTGAACTGATGATTGAGCAAATGAGTATCCAATTTCTTCAGCAGCTGTTAAGTATCTAATGTCGTTGTAATCTACAACCCCATTGTTAACTTTGTAGTATGGAGTTTTTAAGAACCCTAAATCATTAACTTTTGCATATGTTGCATAGTTTAAGATAAGACCGATGTTTGGTCCTTCAGGTGTTTCAATAGCACAAATTCTTCCGTAGTGAGTTGCATGAACGTCACGAACTTCGAATTGAGCTGTATCACGGTTAAGACCTCCAGGTCCAAGTGATGTAACACGACGTTTGTTTGAAACTTCTGATAATGGGTTAATTTGATCCATAAATTGTGAAAGTTTTGATGAGTTAAAGAATTGTTTCATTTGGTTTGTTACAAGTTTGTTGTTTGTAACGTTTTTAGGTGTAACCTTGTCAGCTTCTTTAGCCCCCATACGCTCACGAGTTGCTTTTTCAAGTTTTGTTAAAGCAACTGATAATTGACCTTCTAATAATTCACCAACTGAAACGATACGTTTGTTTGTTAATGAATCTGGATCATCGTCTTTACCAATTCCATCTGTTAAGTTGAAGTAGTAGTTAATTGCAGCAACTATATCTGAAATTAATAAGTGTGGCTCAACTGATTTTGGATCGTTACCGATTACTAAAACAGGTTGTTCTGGTTTTTCTTCCATTCATTTTCTAGTTGGGTAAACTCAAACTTTAACAATGTGTGTTCTCTTTGCTAACACCTTGCTGTTCTTAATAACGTGGTGGTAAACAATTTCTGGATCAATTCCAGGAATTCTTTCGTATGAAATTTTTCCTTCGTTAAATAAGTTTTGAATTTCTTTAGCTTTTCTAATGTCGATAAATGTTCCTTTTGTAAATGCAGGTTCATCTGCACCTTTAAGGTAAATATCTTTAGCTAAGTATGTGTTTGTAATTCTGTCAACTAAAGAAAGTTTTTCATTTAACATATGACGACCTGTTACAGATAAGTTGTAACGTTTCTTATCAAAAAGCATTCCTGGTAATAATGAACGTTTAGCTTCTTCAGAAATACGGTCACCTTTTCTTAAACCTCTGAAAAGTTCTTCTTGACACGCGTCAAGTAATTCTTCAGATGTGAATTCTGAGTTTAAGATAAGTTTGTCTTTCTTAAGTGTTTCATCAAGTAATTCATTGTTTTCACCAAATAACTCTCTAATTGTTTTTTGTGAAAAACCAAATGCTCCTAAGAATGTAGCTAAGTTAACATTTTTGTTTTTGTCAATTTTAATCTTAACTGCATCTAATGTTGATGATGTAACTTTGTGAGAAACTTCAAGTCAAGAACCAATTCTAGGTAAGATTTCTAATTTGTTGAAAAGGTCATCAGATTGTTTGTTACGCACACCTAATCCGAAGTATGCTCCTGGTGAACGAATTAACTGACTAACGATAACTTTTTCAGAACCGTTGATAATAAAACTTCCACCACTTGTCATGTATGGAATTTCCCCAAGTAAAACTTCATCTTCTTTAATTTCACCTGAGTTTTTAACTTCACTCTTTAAAGTAACGAAAACTTTTGCACTAAAGTTCATTCCCTTCGCTTTAGCTTTTTTGATTTCTTCACTTTCACTAGTGATTTTTTTGAAAGGTAATTCTAATCTAACAGAACCCTTTTTGTATTCAAGCTTAACTTCTCTGTTAGCAGCTTCAATAGGGTAAATTTCTAAAAGACATTCTTGGATCTTTTTGCTCATAAAAAGTTCGAAACTTTCTTTACTTGTTTCAAGAATATCAAAAAGTGGAAGAGTAGTCTTTGTAACTGAGTAATCTCTTCTTCAAGTTTTTGGACCAAATTTACGTAATTTGTAATTGTGTTGTTCCATATTTGTCATTCCTTTCTTGCAGATAAACCTTCAATAAGAATAAAAAAATACACCTCTATGTACAATTTATATAAAAGGTATATAAATTTTACATTAAAAATGTAATTTTTAAAGGTGTATTTTAAAGCATTTTAAGTGAAATCATAAGATATTTTTTAGTATTTTTAAACCTATGTGCTAGGCTTAAAAATTTATTTTGTAAAATTTCCTCAAAAAATTTTGTTAAAAATCTTTTTTAAAGAATAGTAAATCTTGCGATTTTGGAATAAAATTTTGCTGCTTTTTGAATGAATTTCATAACTTTGAATTATTGATATAAAACTTGAGTTTATCTTTGTTTTTTAAGATTAAATACGCAAGTTCCAACATAATTAAAAACACATAAGCAGGCAATATTAATGGAACAATTTTTGAATACTCTTGAGTCTCTTGATATTTATTAATAGTTTTATAAATACTGATATTCGCAAATGCTCCATAAATAATTGCATTTCTAAATGATTTTTCATATTCAAATAAGTTAGTTGAAATTATTTGATTTTTAATTTGTGGAATTATAAAGTTTCTATAAATAAATCATTTCGAATTACCCTGAGCTTGCATATTTGAAATTTTTCTTCTATCAATTGAGTTAATTGATTCAGCAAACTGCTTGCACATATGTCTAAATGACGAAATTAAGATTGCTGAAGTTATCGCAACTTGACTTTTCATCAGTGGATTAAACATATAAAATCAAATTACTGCAGGTATGATTTTGATAATTATCAAAATCGTTTTGTTAGATCACACAAGATATGAATTAAATAAGTTTTCTGACAATATAAATGAGTAAGCTATTGCGAAAATAAATGCAAGAGCAACAGCCACATAAGCACACATAAAAATGTATAAATAATCTTTATAAATGTCAGTTTTCACAACATCGCTGAAGTCTCAAATAAATAGCGATTTAAAGAATAGTGAGAATGTTTTTACGTCTACCTTACTATGGAATAAGCCTGTTAAACTTCAAATAAATATCCCAAAGTAAATAGCCAAAATAAATCAGAAAGCATACTTTCTTCAGTTATATTTGAATTTATTTAAGTCTGCTTTTGAATTAATTGTAATGTTAGGCTTAACAAATAAAACTTTATTAAAGAAGAATAATAATCCTTCGTTGATTAATATAAACAAGAATATAAAGAATAAGGTTATCCCTATATTTTTTTGGTATTTACTTAAATCACCAAAAAAGAACCCTAATCCATTTATTCCAACAATACCTAAAACTGAAACTCATCTTATGTTTGACTCATAAGATAAGAAGAAGTTGACTCAAAATTTATTTTTGAGTACTAATACAATATTTGTATAGAATGACTTTAATTTTGAAGATCCTTTTGCAATATCATTTCAATATTTTTTAGTATCAGCTGCTTCTATTAAATCATTAATGTACTTGTGCAATCATAATCAAGTAAATCAGAAATAAATAGTAAATGCAGCTAAATAAGGGTCAAAGGAAATTTTAAATATCAATAAAAACACAATTACAGGAAAAGCTCTTAGCAATAAGAGAATTATTTTAATAATTAAAGGTATTGATTTGTGTTTATGAATATTCGTTGAAGCAAAAAAACCTGTAAATAAAGCTGCTAGAAAACCCAAAATGCTACCACAAGTTATTGTTTTGACTGTCTGGATAAAGTATTTAAAGTTTAATTCTCATAAGTTTTCAGTTAAGTTTTTGTTATATGACTCGAATGAAAACATATCTGTAAAATTTTTAGCAGCTCTTTTTCAACCTGGATTCGAAACCGGAGAAAAGAAACCTAAATAATACATTGAGACTATTAATAAAATAAGTGCAACTAATATTAATATTCACTTTTTGAAAAGGGACTTATTTTGATATTTTGTTAACTTGGTTTGGTTCATCAAAATAACTTTCTATTTGTTTTTTATCAAATTCATCTTTGATAAATACTTTATCCACTTTTCCACGTTTAAGCGATATTAACTTATCACAATATTGGATTGCTAAATTCAAATCATGAATTGCGATAATCGTATATCTATCTTTAGAAAACTCTTTTAAAAGTTTCATAACATTATGTGAATTTTGGTTATCTAAATTACTTGTGAGCTCGTCTCCAAGTAAAATTTGTGGTTCATTAATCAAACTGATTAATAATTGAGCTCTTTGTTTTTGACCACTAGATAACTTATTTATTGGTTCAAGGAGCAAGTTAGAAATTTGTAATCTTTCAGCAAGATTTCAAATTTTATCTCTTGTTTCCTTATCAATAAATTTAAAGAACTTATAAATAAAGTTTTTGTAGTGCTTGTAATTAAATTTCAGATTATCAAAAGTTGAGTAATTAACTAAATTTAAACCATCAGGATCAACATATTCGATTTGGTTTTTATATTTTCTTTTTTGGTTTTTCGTTAAATTTTTAATATCTAAATCATCTACAATGACTGAACCGTTTGCTATAGTGTCAAAGTCATAAAAAGATTTAAGGATTGTTGATTTTCCTGCTCCTGATTTTCCGATTAGACCAACTAATTGGCCTTTTGGAATAGTAAAATTAAGATCTTTTAGAACAAAATTTTCATTATCTTTATATTTAATTACTACATCTTTAAACTTTATCATTCTTTTAAATCTCACTTAATTTATTTCAATATTCTGTTTGTTCATTATCAATTGACTTGTATCCGTAGAAACCATTTTTAGGTCCTCAAATATCTTTATTTTGTTCTGATAATGATTTAAACACTGAGTTAATAGCTTTTTTAGCTTTGTCAGTAACTCTTGAACTGTAAACTCCTACATTGTATGGTAATGGGTCTGTTACAGTCAAGAAGTAAATATCTTGTTGTTGATCCCCTTCACCAGGTCTAACTTCTGGATTAACCTTGTATGAAAACTTTTTACTATCCTTATATTTTGTATATGAATAAGAACCTTCATTATCGAAGAAAATGTGAATATTAGCATTAGCTTGTGTTGAAGCTTCAGTTAATTTAGCCTGTTTTATTTTATCTGAGTATGTAACTCTTAATTGATCAAGTGAAACAAATGGTTTGTTTGTTTCTGTATTAAAGTTTTTAGCAAATAATGCTTCTGGTAATAGGTATTTGCTTCCTGATGAGCTTTTACCAATTCCTATTCCATATGAAACAAATTTTTCTAAATCTTTAGTTTTTCAAGCTTTAATAATTTCATCAGCCATAGTACGAGTTGCAACGATTGCAATTAACCCTCTTTGGTATGGTACTAATTCATCTGAATAAAATCTAGGGTAGTAACTTTCAGCTCATTCTCCCTCAGGTTGATTTCAACCATTCCCTCAGTCTTTTTGTTTGAAGTACATGTTTTCAGAAGCTGCAATCGTCATTAAAGATGCACCTGAATCTTTTGAATAAGTTGCATCTTTAATGTCACCTTTAAATTGTTTTGTTAATGTTTGAAGTGCAACTGATAAGTTTTCTGAAATGAATTCATCTTTTTTGCTTAATAATGTTCCTGAATTAATGAAAGCTAAATCAGTTTCACCTTTTAATAATTCATCTTTTGCAACATTATATGAATCATCTTCAACTAACTTAATGTTAAGTTTGATTGATTTATCAATCTTTTGAATTTCTGAATTAAATAAATTATTTAACTCAGTTTTGTAAGTGTCTGCATTTTCAATACCATAAGGTTTGATTAGAGAAAGTGTATAAGTAGTCACTTTTTCATCTTCTCTTGCAGAAGAACACTGACCAGCAACAGCTGGTAATGTTGTTAGCGCAAGTAAACTTGCACCAAATAGTAAGCTTTTTGATTTTATTTTCATATAAATAAAAAATCCTTTCTTTTGAATGAAAGGACATCGAAAAAGAAAGACTCGCTACGCTGGCATTACCCAGTTCAGCTAATAAGAGTATTTCTCAACCTGCGATTAAAAAATAAAAGCAAGTACCTCTGTCCTTGCTTAATATTTTACTTTAAAAATCAAAATACAAAGTTGTTTTTACAATTTTGTTTCTTCATCATAACTAAAGGCTAATTCTTCATTATTTTCATCATCTTCAGTTGTTGAAATTGAAGCTAAATTTTTATTATTAATAAGTTCATTATAGAGAGTTAAGTCTTCAAAAATTGGATTGTCTTTTTTCTCTCTAACACTTACTCCATGCGATGTAAGTAAAGCTTGCGATTCATTAAATACACTTACTAAATCTGGATTAACTAATGAAGTATGAGTCTGAGTTTCTCCTAAATCAATTGAACTTTCTATATTAACTGTTTGAATAACATGAGTTCAGGTTTGAAATTCTTTAAGAGTACAGTAAACATAATGATCTAAATTATCGTCAATTGAGAATGAGTTTCTTTTAACAAATGACTCAACATAACTTGAGTTTGTTTGAGAGTTAAGTGATTGAATTTTACCTTCAATAAGCATTTGAACAAGTGGCGAAACTGTTTTGTTAAATACTTTTGAAACCTTTCCCCACTCAAGAACTTGAGTATCATCAAAGAAGTAAACGTAATCACAGCTATTTTTGATAAATTGAAGATCATCTGTGATGATAATAATATTCATATTATTTGCATTAGCAAATTTGAAAAGAACTCTATAGAATTCATTTCTAGCTTCAGGAGCAATTGTTTTTATGTCATCAGAGATGAATAAAAACTTGATTTCATCCAATGCAAATTTTGTAATTTTAAGTTTGATCTTATCCAATGTATCTAGAGTCTTGTATTTATCTAAATACTTGTGGTGTGTGATTGCTGAGTTTTCAAATGTTTCAACAAATTTAAACATTGCACTTAAATCTTTAACAAACTCAAACTTAGGTGTTGCAGTCGTTTTAGAAAAATCAATTAAATCTGATAGCATCTTAGAAACTCAAGTGCTTTTCATTAAAAATTTAATATTAGCAAAACTATTTAATACTTTTGTTAAGTTTTCCGAATTATCATTTTTAAATACAATAGAAAGTTCAGATACTGTTTTGTCTAACATTTTTTCAATCTTTTTATAACTTGCATTAAATTCTTGGAGCTTCCTGTCTTTATTTTTAATAAGATTCTTAAACAATCTTTCTTGAGTATTTGTTTCTCACTCTAATTCAGCATTTGCGAGTTGAATCGTTTGACTAAAATCATGAACCATAACTTCATTTTTATAACTTGATATATAGTTAAAACGTTTAGACTGAATAGTTTTAATTATTGCTTTATTGCTACTAATTTGATTTTTAATAAACTCAAAATTACTTTTTGATTTACTAATAAATCTATTGATATTGATATCAAATTCCCTAGAAATAAAACTCTTAATCCTACTTACGGTTGTATTTTTATATTTATTTCTGATATCACCAAAGTTTTTATTGATGAAAATATTGACTTCAGACTCAATTTGTGATTTAAGGTGTTCTAAATCTTCTTTCTTCAAGAATCTAAGATTTCAATAATTCTGTTCTCAAAGTTTTAGCTCTTGTTTTTTAATTAAAATATCTTTTATACAATCAAAATATTCAGGACTTTTAAAGACTGCAATTCTTGATTGAATTTCAAAAACATTAATTTGTTTTTTAATTTGTTTAATAGTTGCAAAAATGTATTTCCGAGAATAAGCTTTGAGTTGTTCTTTATATTCTTTGTAAAATGCAATCTCAAACTTTAAGTCTCTAATTTTGAGATCGTTTTCTACTTTTGCAATACTTGTGCTATTAATCTTTTCAATAAATTCAAGTTTGTATTCACTTTCTTGAATTTTAGTTTTTTTATCACTTAATGCATTATTTTCAACGTTGTTTAAGACATCTATAAATTCTTTTGAAACTACTTTGAATAAGTCAATAAAGATTTTAAATAAGTTTTTATTAAACTCATTTGCAATGAAAAATATGTTTCCTAATTGAACTTCTTTGTTTTGTTTATCTTTTTTTACAAACGCTTCTTTAGCAGCGTTGAAAAAGTGTGATAAGTCACCGTTGAAGTTATCTGAAAGTTCGCTAAAGTGGCTAATGAAATCACTTATGTGTCCATATGTTAGGTTTTTTAGTGGGTGAGCAAATTGCTCATAAACTTTTTGTTCTTTTAAAAGTTTGTCTTTGTTCTTAACAACTGATAAACAACTAAGTCAAATATCAACTAAAGGAATGTTGTTATCATCCTCATCACTAATATCAAGAAGATCAAAATAATCACTAATATAATTTAAATCTTTCTTTCTATTTGTGAAATCATTAGTATTATCGTATCTATCTGCTTCATCAATTAATTTATTGTAGTTATATAGGGTTAAAAATGAATTCTTGTCCTTAAGTGCAAAGTTTCTAACTTTTTGATAAGTTAAATTTTTGTTATCTTTAGAAATATAGAAGGCTGTTTTTGAATTAGAATAGATTTTAATTTCAGGAATAGAAATAGAAGAGTAAGGCCATTTATCTTGCTCCTCACTCTTTTTTATAAAGATATTTGAAATTGTTAATTGAAGATCTTTATTTTTCATTAGTATCCTAATTTTGAATTTTTCTTAATCAACTTAATAATGATTGAATATGAATAGTAAATAACAAAAACGTTAAATCAAATCTTTACAGGACTGGAAATAATATGTTGGGTTATTCATAAGAAAATATCTTTTGTTTCTCCATTTCCTAAACTCATATTATCCCCAAGAGATAAAATTGGTATATTGATAAGTTCCAAGAAAGCAGAGAACACTATAATCGGGACAAATATTAAGAAGCGCTCAACCTTCATTTTGAATCTTGCGACAATTATGAAAATAAGTAATAATGACATCCCTGTAATCATTAAAGCAAGTAATCCTCAACGATTTGGAATTAAACCTTTTTCAATATATTTATCTGGAACTCAAAAACCTACATAGTAAGTTATTATAATAATTACCAATGATATTAAAAAGACTGCTGCAGTGGTATAAACATTCTTTAAGATGTCTTTTGAATTATCATCTCTAATGAATGCTCTTTTTGAATTAAGTTTAATTAACTTATCGCCAACTTTAATAGCTTTTTCCATAGTAGCTTCATTTTTAGAAAGCTTTCTATATTTCTGAGCTAATAAAGTAATTTTAATTGAAATTCTTTCGAGTCTATATTCCTTACTGAAAGCATATTGTAAAAACGACACAAAGTAAAGTCCAAAGATACCTGAAATAAGACCGTTAATAGCTGTCGCTAGAGTGTACATCGGATTATAACCAACAGGTGGAACAAAAAGTAACGATAACAAATCTGACACAACACCAACAAAAACTCCAATGACAGGTCCAAAAACAAAACCTGTGATTTTTACAGGTAATCCTATAAATGAGAATTTGAATGATGGAATATTAACAATAGGCATTAACTGAGCTGCAACAACGGTAAAGCTAACTGATATAGCAATCAAGATGGCTATAAAAACCATATTCTTAATAGTTCATTTACGTAATAGTCCTCACTCTGATAATGACGACATAAGCTTAGCTGTTACCTTTGTTTTCATATTATTAATTTTATAATAATTCCTATTTATTAAATTATTAATTTAATAAATAAAAAAGACCTATCTAGTAGGTCTAAATGTCTAATATCATTTATTGAAAATTTGAAGTAGTTTGAGTATTTTTGGTTTATTTTGCAATATCTTTAAAGTTCTCTTTTCTTTATAGACTTGTGTTTTATAAATTACAGGTTTTTTGTGTGTGAATGTATCAAAACCAGCTTTACCTCTATACTTACCGATTCCACTTTTACCTCTACCTCCAAATGCTAAACGCCTATTTTGTAGTTGTAAAAGTATATCATTTATAACTATTGAACCAGCTTTAATTTCATTAGTTACTTTATCAATTTCATAACCATTTCTCGTGAACAAGTAAGCTGTTAATGGTTCAGATTTTGAATTTACAAATTTAACTGCATCGTCTAACTCATTAAAAGTAATAATAGGCAACAATGGTCCAAAAATTTCTTCAGACATAACTTTCTGAGTTGTATTATCTGATAATTCTAAGATATTTAAATCGAATTGTAATGTTTCTTCATTTCTTTTAGCTTGTGGCGCTAATTTAACTAATCTATCATAATGTTCCTTATTTACAATTCTTACAATATCCTTATTCATAGCATTTTTTTCTTTAAAAATAGAATGGTATGAATTGTTAATTTCCTGAATTAACTCTTCTTTTTTCTCTTTATGCACTAATACATAATCAGGCGCAATGCATGTTTGACCTGCATTAAGTAATTTTCCTAAAACCAATTTGTTAGCTGCTTCTTCCATATCTGCTGTGTATCCAACAATAAAAGGCGATTTTCCACCCAATTCCAATACACATGGAATTAATAATTCAGCAGCTTTCTTGTAATAAATTTGTCCAACTTTTTCAGAACCTGTAAAGAAAATAAAATCAATCTTATTTTCAGAGTAAATTTGCTCAACTATTTCCTTGTCTCTTTCATAGATTTTGACTTGTGCACTATTGAAAACACTTGTTAAAATCTTTTTAACAACTTGATTCGTGTTAGGACATAATTCAGATAATTTCAATATTACATTATTACCTGCTCCTATTGCATTAATAACAGGAATGAGAGATAAATTGAATGGATAATTTCAAGGACATACAATTAGAACATTTCCGTATGGTTCGCTTTTTATGTATGTCTTGCTGTAAAAAGTCTGAATTGAGTTTATTACTCTTTTATTTTTTCATCATCTTTTTAGCTTTTTAATATATAAATTAAGTTCATTTAAAACTTGACCTACTTCAGTGGCTTCAGCTTCTAAGGGATTTTTATTTAAATCTTTTTTGAGAGCTTCATAAATTAGTTCTCTGTTGTTTAATATTTCTTCTTTAAGCTTTTTTAAATTTGATTTTATTTCCTTAATTTCGTGTTTATACATAACTATTATTTTACTTTATTTTATGATCATAATAAATAGCTTTTACACAGCGTACAAGATGTAAAAAACTAAAAAGCCACTTCAGTAAAGTGGTTGAACTAAATTAGAAAAGTAAATATTTTTTCATTTTGTTTATTTAGAAAATAATCTTACTAATTAAATATCATAATTTGTGATAATTACTTGCTGAACTGCACCTCTACGATCTGATTTTGAATTGATACCTCTTTTCGCATCAATCACATGAATATTAAAACCATCATAGTGACCGTGTTACAACAAATTGTGTGTTTTAATTCACATATTTGCAGGAAATAAAAAAATCACACATTTTGTTGCGTGATGACTTATTCGACTATTTTATATTAAAACAATATTTTAATGGTGCGCGAAGAGGGACTCGAACCCTCATACCGTAAGGCACTAGAGCCTAAATCTAGCGTGTCTGCCAATTTCACCATTCGCGCGTATTTTTAGTGCTGAAAGGCATAAAAAAAGCACCATGCTTGGTGCCGTCTATAGGACTCGAACCTACGACCTACTGATTACAAGTCAGTTGCTCTACCAACTGAGCTAAGACGGCAATGGTGGAAGATAAGGGACTCGAACCCATGACATTCGCCTTGTAAGGGCGACGCTCTCCCAGCTGAGCTAATCTTCCAAAAATGGCAGTCTGTACGGGGATCGAACCCGTGTATGCATGGATGAAAACCATGTGTGTTAACCGCTTCACCAACAGACCATAAATGGCGCCGATTATTGGGATTGAACCAACGACCAACTGGTTAACAGCCAGCTGCTCTACCGCTGAGCTAAATCGGCATTTTGATTTGCTAATATATTATACATAAAAATTATTTTTTCAAAATTATTTTTATATTTTTTATTTCGGTATTTATTTGGTTCGTGACTATTATAGCACATTTTAATAAAGCTAATAAAAATTATTAAAAATCCAAGATAAGCATCTTGGAAATTGAATTATTTATATGTCTCTTTAAGTTCATTAAAGATTTGAATTAATTTATTTTTATTGTTTATATCCCACTGTGTGTGCCCGGCTTGCTCTATGAAATATAAGTTACAATTATCTAATTCTTTAGATAATAAGTAAGCACCAATAGGTCTTGTATCAATATCGTTTCTTCCGTGAACTATATCTGTTGGAATGTGTTTTATTTTGTGCGCATTCTCTAATATATAGTTATCTGATGGTAAAAATGATTTATTGACAAAATAATGTGATTCCATTAATGAAATTTGATAATCACCTTCATCAGTTGATTCAAATAATTTAGGATTTATAGAAACAATTGATTCTTCTCATTTTGCAAAAGCCCTACCTGCTTTATATTTTTTTTCTAAATCATCACTAGTTAATAACGAATAGTATTTTTCTAAAATGCTATTTCCATTTACATCTTGTACATAGGAAGCAAATTCATTATGTTTTTCTGGATAGAAAAATGAAGCACCTTTTTCATAAAGAAAATCAACATCTTCTTGTCTAGCTAAGAAAATTCCACGTAAAACCAAATGTAATATATCTTTCGGATATTTAATTGCATAAGCTAGAGATAAAGTTGTTCCTCAACTGCCACCAAATAGTATCATTTTATCTATCTTTAAGTGTTCTTTGAGTTTTCTTATATCTTCAACTAATTCATTAGTATTATTTTTTTCAAGTTCAAACCTAGGTTTTGATTTCCCACAACCTCTTTGATCGAACATAATAACTTTATAGAAATTTAGATCAAAGAATTCAAGTGATTTAAGTGAACTTTGACCACCTGGTCCACCATGTATTATAAAAACAGGTAATCCATCTGGATTACCGCTAACACTGAAATAAATTTGATGGATGGAATCTACTTGTAAATATCCATCATAATTTATTTGCGAATTATTGTTATTATTGTTCATTTGGTCTTGAAAATACATAGTGACCATTTTCAGTAACTAGAACATCATCTTCGATTCTAGCTCCACCTAAACCTTCAATGTAAATTCCAGGTTCAACTGTAATAATCATTCCAGGTTCTAAAACAGTTTGTGAATGAGGTGAAACTGATGGTCATTCATGAACATCAATTCCTAATCCGTGTCCTGTTGAATGTAAGAAGTAATCTGCATATCCTTTTGAAGCAATGTAATCTCTACATACTTTATCAACTTCACAAGCTTTAATACCAGGTCTTACAGCTTTTCTACCTGCTGCAGCAGCTTCTTTAACAATATTTAAGATTTCAAGTGCTTTAGGATTTTTAACTTTATCTTCTCCTCCTAAAACTCATGTTCTTGTAATGTCTGCTGTATATCCCTTATATTTAGCACCGAAGTCAACTTTAAGTAATTCACCTTCCTCTAGAAGTTTATCAGTTGTATGGTGGTGTGGTTCAGCTGACGATGAAGCTGTCGCTACTATTTCATCAAATCCTTCTTTATCTCCACCGTGTTTCTTAAGTAAATAATTTAAATAAGCTCCAGCTTCTTTTTCAGAAATACCTGGTTTAACTCATTGTTTAAATTCTTCAAGTGCTGATAGAGAAATATCAATTACTTTTTGCATTAATTTAAGTTCTTCAGTTGATTTAACAATTCTTAAATCTTGAGCATCAACTCATGAAATTTCTTCAGGTTGCACCATTGATACAATTCTGTCTTGAACTTCTTTTGTTAAGTAGTTTTTTTCCAACACAATTTTCTTGAAGTTTCTTTTATCAAATCACTCTTTCATTGAGTTTCCTTTGATTAAAACAATATCAACATTTTTAGCGTGTTTTGTTGCGTATTCAATGTATCTTCCATCAACAAATAATGTTGCTTTATCTTTTTCAATTGCAATATATCCATCTGATGTTTGAACGTGTGCATATCATAATCTTGTTTGAGGCGCTTCTGAAATTAAAACTTCAGCTCCTGTTTGTTCAAACATTTGGTCTAGTCTTCTTCTATCCATAGTTTCCTCCTATTGATCGTTAATTATTTAATAATTATAAAACTTTTATGCATTTTAAATAAAAATCTAGCAGATGCTAGATTGGAAAATATTATAGAGAAAAATGTGACTATTTCTTTTCTCTGTGTGTTTTGTGAGCGTTACATTTTGCGCAAAATTTAAGTAACTCAATTTTTTCAGGGTGTGTTTTTTTATTTTTCTTTGAAATGTAGTTTTCCATTTTACATTCAACACACACTAATGTGAAACCTTCTCTAGCCATTTTTTCTCCTTTACATTGAATGAAAATTAATATTTATAAATATTTTTATATATTATAAACTATAACTGAAAAATACAAAAAGTATTTAAGTCCAATAATTAAGAGTTATTTATTAACTTTAAATTATTACTTTTCTAATAATCAAGCAATTTCTTCTTTATAAATTGGTCCAGTTTCTGGAACTGGTGTTTCAAGGATAATTGGGATATTATCAAAATCAGGATCATGAACAAATTGTTTTAATGTTTCATATCCAATTGTTCCCTTACCAATATTTGCATGCCTATCTTTATGCGAAGCAATTTCGTGTTTCGAATCATTTAAATGGATAACCTTAACTCTTTTAAGTAAATCTCATTTGAGCAATTCTTTTTTAAATTCTTCATATTCTTGAAGATCATAACCTGCATCTCACATATGACAAGTATCTAAACAAACTTGAACTCTATCTGAGTTAACTCATTTAAGAACATAAGCAATTTGTTCAAAATCAACACCAATTTCAGTACCTTTTCCAGACATTGTTTCAATACAAATAACAACATTATTTGTATTTTTAATTATTTCATTTAAAGTGTCAATTAATGTATCTAGTGCTTCCTCAGTTGGGTGTCCAACTGCTGCACCAGGGTGTAGAACTAAATATTTGAATCCTGCTTTTTCCATTCTTTGAATTTCTTGAATTAAGAAATCTTTAGCAAAAGTTGATTTTTCTGGATTAGCCGGATTAACAATATATGGTGCGTGAACAATAATATCTTCTTTAGAGATAATTGAAGAAAACTCTTCTTCATATTTTTCTAAATTGTATTTAGATACATCAACCCTGTTTGTATTTTGGGGTGCTCCTAAATAAATCATAAAAGTGTTAGCGCCATAACTAATAGCTTCCTGACCTGATGCATATAAATAATTTGGAGCTTTAAATCCTATGTGTGATCCTAATTTAATCATTTTGTTCCTTTCGAGTTTCTTGTGTATTTTGTGAGTTTTCTGCTGAAGTTGTTGCAGGTTCATCAGATTCTGATTGATTTGTTTGATTATCAGCATCATCTGATTTTTTTCTAAACCCAAATCTTGATTTTTTGTTACCTGTAGTTGAAATATGTTTTTGCATTTCTACTAAAAATGCCCCAGCAATAAGACCTGATGGAATAGCAATAATTGCAACAGACATTAATGATAAGAATGAAATAATTCCTCTTGTTATAGATGCATGAGGTGTAAAATCACCATAACCAATTGTTGTTAGTGTAATTGTTACATAGTATAAAGATGAACCAAATGTAGTTACGTAACCTGATTCTAGACCTACAAATCCATCCATATAACCAATAATATTGTCATTTGGTAAATCTGCATAACTTACTGATGATAAATAATCAAAGATAACCACAGCTTTATCATGAGATGTTGTTGCATCTTGTATTCTTTGAATGTATTCTTGATTATTAATTTCTTTGAAATACTCTAAATTAAATGTTTGATCTCATTTGTGATCAATGATGTATTGAATTTGAGATTGTTTTAAGTGATTTTTTTCATTGTTTCAAATTAATAAAGCAAATAAGAAAATTAAAATAAGAATTAATATAAAAATGTAAGTTAATATCTGTCTTTGTTTTTTAAACACATTAATAATAATTTGGAATGGTGCGAATAATGTTAAAACAAAGAAGAAACGAATAATTTTAAATACGTTAAATGATTTAAATAAATGGAAAATTTTTGCTTCTTCATTTTTGTTATATGCAATTTCTTCTGATGCAGGCATAAGAAAACTGATTGCATAGAGTGAAGCTAAAATACAGAATAAAATACAAATTCCATTGAATGAAAAAATATACTTCAGTACGATTTTTCAGACTTTAGTCTTTCCATCTGTATATAAATACTTGTAAGTAATAAAGTGTAGAAAGTAATCTACTATAAATATAAAGAATGTAATAACTTGGACAACAACTAAAAAACGATCAAAATGAGCTTTGTTCGGTCCCTCTTTCACTGTAATCAGTGAAAAGAATGAAACTAAACAAGCAAATGTTATTATAGCTGCATAAATGTATGAAAAAAGTTTAATTCTCTTTGAATATGAAGATAAATTATCATCATAATTTGAGTTAGATCAAATAATATGAGCTAGTCCTTTTCACGTATTTTTACTTAAATTTCTTATCTTAAACATAATTTAATATTTTATATAGTTTTTTACAAATTTAAACATATTAGTTAGACGGTTATTTAAACATACAAGTAACTTTTTTTAATTAAAAAGTGATCCACAATCTTGATAAGGTATATAAGCATGGTATATTAAATAAATCGAAAATAATATTTTCGAGAAAGCTTATCTTATGTTTAAAAAATGAATTAAAAAAATATTTTTTGCTATATTATGGTTTTCTACAATAGCAATAGCATATGTTGGTTGTGTATCAACAAGTGCTACTACAAACAATGATTTAGAAACAATCACAGTTCAGGATTTAGATAGCTTCAGAGAGTCTACGAACTCATGCACAAGTGATTTATATATGAAACACTTTAGAAAGATAGGTATTTCTCATTTAGTAAATAATGAAAGGATTCTTGAGAAAACAACTCAATCACGAGTTAAAATAGGTGTTATAGAATTGGGATTTGTCAATCCACGATTATTCTTCAAAAATAACAGTAATTCAGGCAATTTAAAATTGTACCTACCTAGCGACCATGGCAAACCGAAATATTTCAATTTCGATTATAAACCTCGTTATGTTGAAGAACCTGAATTAGAAAAAAATCACTTTAATATTTTTTCAGGCAATACAGGTAGTGATTTCAGTAGAGGGTAATGACTTTCATGAAGCAAATTTAGATGATGAACATACCAAGGAAGATGAAGATGATATTTAGCTGAGTATTAAATTATTAATAAAAAATAGTGAACAAGCAAATTAAACTGTTCACTATTTTTATAATTTTATTTTTTGATATTGATCTATCTTTTTGATTTATCATATGGGATACCAGCAGCAGCTGGACCTGATGATGATTTTGATATAAATATCATAACAAATAGAGTAATCACATATGGTACTGCTTTAACTAATTCTGAATATTTTTCTGCTTTAATATAACTTACACCAAATGATGATACTGAAATCATAATTGAAAATAAAAGTGATATAACTACAGCGATTGATATTCTTCATCTTGACACAATCATAATAGCCAATGCTAAGAATCCTAAACCTTCGACATCTTTTGTAATTGAGAAAGGTCCTTGAAAACTTTGAGCATAAAATGTTCCAGCTAAACCTGCAACCATTCCAGCTAAAATAACTGCTTGTCATTTAATTTTATTAACATTGATACCAGCAACATCAGCTGCTTGTGGGTTTTCACCAATTGCTCTAAATCTTAAACCTCATTTAGTTTTTCTTAAGGCAAATCAAGAAGCAAATGCGATGATTAGAGTTGCGAATGTTTTGAATGATACTATATTTTGATACTCACCTAAAGATGAACTTAAAGCTAACTCAGATCTACCATAATAAGTTGCAGTTTGTCCTTCTTTTTGTATATCAAGAATAAATAACATTAAAATACATGCAATACCTGTTGCTAATAATCCCATAGCAAACCCTGAAATTGTTTGGTCTGATTTTAACTTAATTGTAGCTAAACCAAATAATAATGCAAATAATGCTGATGCACCTACGGATAATAATGTTAAAGGAATTTGTCAAAGCATTGATGTTTGCTCTTTGTGGAAAATAAAATCTGTTAATATAACACTAAACATAACATACATTATGGCCCCAAATACCATGAAACCATTAATTGCAATGTTGACGATCCCTGCTCTTTCTGAGAAAATTCCTGAAATAGAACCTAATAAAAGAATGCAAAAGAAGAATACTGCATATGAAACAATTAATTCCATAATTATTTAGCTCCTTCCATTGATTTTGATTCTTGAATTCTTAAAACTCTATTATCTCATGGTTTGATAATGTATTTATTTACAAAATCATTATAAATTTTCTCTCTAATTTCTCTATAAACTAATTTTCTTGAACGTTTAAGAGCTTTTGATTTTTGAACATAAGATTGATACTCATCAACACCTAAATCAGTTCTAGCTTTTTGTAATGCAAATTTCTCTTTTGAAATTTCATCATAAATACTCATTTTTGACTCGACTGATTGACCCTTTAAAGTAAGAATTAAACTCGCAACTCTCGCTTCATAAGATTTTTGATATCTTGCAAATACTTGAAGTTTTTCTTTTGAATATCTACGTAAAATCTTGATTTCATCCTTAATTGATGTGTTGTAAATTTTTGATTTTAATTCTAGAATTTCAAATTCTAACTTCTTAACTTCATTCGCAGTTTCTTCAGATATTTTTAATTTATTAACTCTTAGCTGACCATCATACTCATTTTTAGCATATAATCTTCAATCAGCATTCGCTTTTTCTTTAGCTAAGTATAAAGCTCATAAATATGCTTTTGAAGTTTCATCTAATTCTTTTACATGTTCATTTATTGATCAGTATTCATAGAATTTATCTATTTGTTTTTCATAGAATTTAGCAAATGTAAAGCTTGAAAGTGTGTCTTGTAATTTTTGTTTTTGTGCTTTTTTGTATTCTTTTAATTTAACAGATAATTCTGCAATTTGAGCTTTTGTTTCTTTAACCATTTGTTGATATTGTAAGAATCATTCTGAATAATATGATTTGCATTTTTCATCAATTTCTTCTTTTGTCATATCAGGATCCGAAGAAATTAAATTTTCTGCATATAAAGCTCTTGCTTTATTTCAAGATTTTTTAATATGAGATCTTGATCTTAAATTATGATAAATAGAAAAGTTTTGTCAGTATTCTCTATGACACATTAGAATAATTTGTTTTCATACATAACGCATTGGTCTAAATTTATAGAACATAATAGATAATGCTGACATAAATATAATTATCCCTGTGATAATTGGGAAGAAATCTTTTGATACTTTTGGTCCTATCTCTGTAACTGAGAATGAGGCTTGTCCACTTCGTATCATTCCATATAGAAAACCAGTAGCAAGAACACCAAATGGATTATTAAGAGCAACAAGAGCAATTGCTATGGCTTCAAAACCAATAGCTAAAGGAGCTTGTGGTTTAATAGCCACTTGTCTTGTGTATACAACAATGTAGAAGAACCCACCTAAACCAGCAAGAGCTCCTGCTATTGCCATTACACAAACAGTTACTGCCTTTTCATTTATTCCAACATATTTTGAGTTTGTTTTATTTAACCCAACCATTTTAATTTTGTATCCAAGTGTTGTTTTTGAATAAACAAATCAAATCGCTACTGCAATTACACAAACAAGTGTAATACCAATATAAATAAATAATCTTTGAACATCAATCCCTAAGTCTCTACTTAAGTTAGTGAAAACTAACTTGGCAGTAGTACCTGGTTCCAGACCGATTCAATTTGTATAATTAGGATCTGATTGAGGTATAAATACATCGTTTGAGAATGTGAAAAGTCAAATACCTAAAAATGTAACAATTCAGTTAAGAAAAATTGTTGAAATAACTTCATGAACATTAAAGTATGCTTTTAAAATACCCGGAATTGCACCAACCATAGCACCGATAATGATACTAATGAACATCATTCCTAATAAAAAGCTTAATGATAAATTCTTCAAATCAACTCTTGTGCCAGCTAAAATAGCAAAGAATAATACACCAGGTAGCAACATCTGTCCTGAAACACCAATGTTGAATAATCCAGATTTAAATCCAATTGCTACAGAAAAACTCGCTAGTGCAAAGAAGATGAATAATAATAATGTATCATTAAGAATATATTCACTAAAAGCAAACTCGAAAATATTTTGCACAAAAGTGAAAATTGTTGTTTCTGTTCCATCAGCAATACCTTTTAATCAGTAGATTACTGAAGCAAATAATAAACCAATTAAAACAGCTCAAAGAGATGAATAAAGTTTTCTTCTAGATGATTTTTTATCTTCAAGCATTAAATTTTCTTTAATTTTATTTGCTGTTAATGTGAACATTATTCACCTCCTTTCTTGTGAGCCATATAAACTCCAATTTCTGTTCTTGTAAGTTCTTTTGCAGGTTTCACAGCTAAAATTTCACCAGTGTTAATAACTGCAATTTTATCTGCCAATGATAAAACTTCATCTAATTCATATGAGATTAATAAGATAGCTTTACCTTCAGCTTTTTCTTTTAATATTCTTTCATGAATATTTTTGATAGCTCCAACGTCTAATCCACGTGTTGGTTGTAATATTAAAATGAAATCATGTGGTGAGTTCATTTCACGACCAACGATGAATTTTTGTTGATTCCCTCCTGAAAGAGATCTTGACATTGAGTATCCATTTCTTGCACCACGAACATCAAATTTTTCAATAATATCTTCAGTTTCTCTTTGCATAGCTCTATTGTTTAAAAGTCCAGCTTTGCTGTATTTTTTATCTCAAAGTCTACGTAAAATTGAATTATTTTTAATGTTATAGTCAAGAACTAAACCGTGTTTATGTCTATCACTTGGTATGAATGAAAGACCTAATTTTGAAATATCATAAACTGATAATTCATTTATGACAAAGTAATCATCATTAACAACTTTTTTCTCATTTGTATCTGATAAGTAGAAATATGTAAGTAATCCACTCACTATAAATGCAAACATTAATACACTAAACATAATCATTAGTCCTAGTGCTACAAGTGGAACAGTAGCTAACAATGAAATTAATGATGTGATTGCTAATGCTAAAGCAGAAGCAATGCCAAATGATATTAAAATAACAAATAATTTATTACGTTTGATTAATTTAGCATGCTCATTTTCAAACTTTAATAATTTATTCACTTTCAATAAAACAGTAGTGATAATACTTAAACATAATCCGATAATTGAAGAAGCTAATGATACTACTATTGATGTATTTGTTGAAGTAAACACTAATGCAGCAAATAGTACAGCAAAGCCAGAAACTAAACCTAATACTAGGAATAGTATTTTAAAAACTAGCAGCTGTCTTTTGCTCATTTGCTTTTGAAAACTAGTTTTTGCAAAAATAGTTTTTTCTTTAAATTTTGGTCCATATATTGAAAATAAAATCAACATAAGAAGGATTATGCTGAAAGAAATCGCTAATCCTCCACCGATATTCATAATAGCTTTTGTTGAATCAGATTGGTAATTAGCTGCAGCTAATAAACCTAAACCTGAGTATAAGAATACAAATAATGAAATCAATAACATAATTATATTTTTTCTTGTTTTTGATTTTTGGATTAATTGCATTCTTTCTTTAACAAGTGGTGTCTTTTTATAAAGAACTTGACCTGTTGTCGGTTTTATCATTCCACTAACAACCTTTTCTAAGTCAGTTTGTCCATTACCTTCAACTCCGGCAATAGCAACAATTTCACCACTTCTAATTTCTAAATTAACATTTTTCAATGGTTTTTCACCATCTGTAGAAACGTTATCTAATTTGAAAACAACTTCATTTTGTGATGTATCTGAATATTCATTTCTAATAATTTCGACATCACCACCAACCATACGGTTAGCCATTTCCTCAATAGAAACATCTGCTACTTTGAAGTTTCCTACAACCTTACCGTGTCTTAAAACTGTCGCATTATCAGCAACTTCTTTAATTTCAGCAAGTTTATGAGAAATAAATAAAATTGTTTTACCTTGTTCCCTGAATAATTTGAATGTATTCAATAGACCTTGAATTTCTTGGTCTGTTAAAACAGCAGTTGGTTCATCAAAAATTAAAATATCTGAATCACGATATAACATTTTCATAATTTCAACTTTTTGTTGAGTTGCAACTGTTTCTTTACCAGTTAACCTGTTTAAATCAAAATGCAAATCAAACATTTCTTGAATTGTTTTGATTTTTTCAATAGCAGGTTTGAAATCAATAACTCTAGTAAATTTATTTCTATCCTCAGCTCCTAAAACAATGTTTTCAAGGTTTGTATATACATCAACAAGTTTAAAGTGTTGGTGCACCATACCAATACCTAATCTATTAGCATCATTAGGACCTTTGATTAAAACTTCTTTTTCATTTACTTTGATAATTCCTTCATCAGGTTCATACAACCCGAATAATATAGACATTAAAGTACTTTTTCCGGCACCATTTTCACCAATTAAAGCGTGAACTGTACCTTTTTCTACTTTAAAGCTAATATTCTGGTTAGCCTTAATAGAACCGAAAGATTTAGAAATATTATCAAACTCTATTGCATAAAAGTTTTGTTTCATATCTTTCCTTGTGTTTTTAATATATTAAAAAAATAAATAATAGAATTTAATGTCTATTATTTACATTTTAATTATATATTTTTTATTCTTAATTTTATGATTTAGTGTTTTCTCTTTTATTACAAGGAGGTAGGTATAAAAATAAAAAGGATACCAAAATTAGGTACCCTTTAAAAAATTAAGTTTGTTGAAAAATTATTTTAACATTTCGCCAGTTAATTCTTGAATTAAGTCAGGAAGTGATAAAGTTGCAGAATCTGTTTTATTTAATTTATCTGATGAAATAAAATCTATGTCCTCTTCAGATAATTCTTTAAATTTAGCATCATATTTTGCTAATAATTGATTCATTTTTGTTTTCATTGCTTCATCTTTGAGTGTACTTTGTGCATAACCAACTCACCCTTGTTTGAAACTTCCTCTAATTGAGAATGATCTCTCTGCTGTTTTTGTACTATAAATATTTTTGCTATCAATACCATATGTGATGTATAGGATTGTATCGTAAACAGCTTGTGCAATATTTTTTGTAATTGATGTATAGAATTTTCCTGAGTCTTTTGATCTTGATTTTGCTTGATCAGTATCCACTCCGATTACACCAATGTGATCTGTATTTGCTTTTTTCTCAAGTTCATCTAATGTGAACCCTGTCGCTGGTCCAGCAACTGGTAAAATAACTGTTGGATTTGAAGCAATTGCATTTGCGATTGCACTATCCATTGGTTTACCTGATTCAAAAGCAGTATTAAGTGCTACACTTGAAAAGTCATTTGCAAGACCTTTACCTTGTGTTGGTCTAACTTTTTTATTAGCATCTGATTGAGTTTTATTTATATCAAGAATACCTCTGTAGTAACCTTTAATAAAATCAACAACTCCATGGAAAGGCATACCTCCAAATGCTGTTACTTTTCTTTTGTTTGCATATGACTCTTCTGTTGCCATTAATTCAGCAACTGCTTGTCCAACGATATATGCTGATTCAGCAACTTTAAAATCTAAACCATAAAAGTCTCCATAACCTTGAAGTTCATTTGGATCTATTGTGAAGTCTGTACCTATGATTTTTACATTGTTCTTAATTAATCTATCCTTATTTTGTTGGATGTATGCTTTAATTGCATCTCCATGTGTGAACCCTGAAAGAATTCAAATGTTATATTTCCCTAATAAACTATTGTAAGTATTTTCATAACTATTACTTTCTGGTTCTGAGTAAGCAAATTTAGGTTCTGAACCTGTAAGCTCTTTAATGTCATCAACATATCTCATCATTCCTTCATATGATGATTGGTTAAATGATAAGTCAGTTACGTGACCAGAGTCTGTTACAACAACAACAGAAAGTGGAGTTTTGCCTTGAATAGTTTCAGCTGTTAAAGCTGTATTTCTCGTAATATCTGCAATTGGAGTGATATTAGCTCTTACTCCTGAAGTTGTTCTGTCTGTTCTTCCACAAGAGATTGCAGCAACTGGTGCTATAGCTGTTGTGATCCCTGCAACAGCTAATAATAATGATTTAATTTTTTTCATTTTTGTCCTTTTGTTTAAATAATTATTTAAAGAAAATGAGGATACTATAAAAATATCCTCATTAATATTATAAAACTTTTATTTATCAAAGTTATTTTTTAATTTTTAAAATAGTGTCAACTGATTTGTTTCGTTTAACTCATCAAGAACCTTAAATTCTTCATTCAATATCTTGTAAAGAGTTTGATTTACTCTTCCACGTTTTCTAAAGTCCTCTTTTGAAACAAATTCACTTTCATTTCTAGCATTAACAATTTCATTTGCTACAGCTTCTCCAAGTCCACCTACAACTGTAAATGGAGGTATAAGAGCATTATGTTCATAATCTATTACTCATTCAGTTGCTAATGATTTAGTTAAGCTGATGTTTGAAATGCTTAATCCACGTGCATACATTTCTCTTGCGAGTTCTAAGGTTTGTAATAACTGATCGTCTTTAACTTTTCTATCATTCATTAAGGTTATTTCCTTAATTTTTTTATTAATTTTTTCAATCTTAAAGTCGTTCATCATTACATGTAAATCAAATTCAGTTGCTCTAGTTGTAAAAAATGTTGCATAGTATTCTAAAGGTTTATAAAGTTTAAATCAAGCAATTCTTCAAGCCATAAGCACATATGCAGTAGCGTGAGCTTTAGGGAACATATATTTAATTTTTTGCATTGAATCAATGTATCAAGATGGTACATTGTTTTTCTTTAATATTGCAACTTGTTCTTCCGTTACACCTTTACCTTTACGCACTTGTTCCATAACCTTGAAAGCTAATTTAGACTCAATATTTTTCTTCATTAAGTATTCCATCATATCATCACGACAGGAAATAACATCTTTCAATGATAATCCCATATCTTTAATAAGTGATTGAGCATTTCCTGTTCAAACATCAGTCCCATGAGAAAGACCTGAAATTGAAATTAAGTCAGCAAATGATTCAGGTTGTGCTTCAATCAACATCTTTCTAACAAATGATGTACCAAACTCAGGGATACCTAAAGCACCCGTTGGTTCACCACCAATTTGTTCAGGTGTGATATTTAATTCTTTAGTAGTTGAGAAAAGCGACATAACTCTTTTGTCTTTTTTAGGTATGTCTTTTTTAACATCTAAACCAGTTAATTTTTCAAGCATTCTAATTGCCATTGGGTCGATGTGTCCAAGTAAGTCTAACTTAAGGACATTGTCGTGGATAGCTCTATAATCGAAGTGAGTTGTTTTTCAATCGATTGAAGTATCATCGGCAGGATAGTTAACAGGTGTAAAATCTTCAACATCGAATTCTTTAGGAATAATTAAGATACCTCCAGGGTGTTGTCCTGTTGTACGCTTAATGTCTTCAAGTTTTGAAGATAAATAATCCACAAAAGCATTTGAATAACCCAAGTTATATTCTTCGTTAGCTTTTTTAACATAACCAAAGGCAGTTTTGCTTTGAATTGTAGAAATAGTTCCGGCTCTTAGAGTATGACTGTCACCAAAAAGTTTCTTAACTTCATTATGAATAATTGGTTGGAAGTCACCAGCAAAGTTTAAGTCTATGTCCGGAACCTTATCGGCATCAAATCCTAAGAATGTTTCGAATGGAATAGTGTGTCCATCTTTATTCATAAGTGTTCCACATTTATCACAATTTTTATCATCTAAGTCAAATCCTGAAGTTATATTAGAATCTTCATTTAAAACAAAGTTTTTACAATTTGGACAAATGTAGTGAGCTGGTAATGGATTAACTTCTGTGATGCCTGCAAATGTAGCAACTAAAGATGAACCAACACTTCCACGACTACCTACAAGATATCCACTTTCCAATGATTTTTTAACCAAGATATGGGAGATTCAGTAAATAACATCAAATCCATATTTAAGAATAGGTGTGATTTCCTTTTGAAGTCTTTCTTCAATCATTTGAGGAAGTACTTCTCCATACCTTTCATGCGCTGTTTTATAAACTAATTCTTTTAATTTAACTGCTGAATCATCAAATTTAGGTGTGTAAAGTTTGTCGTGAACAATTTTAATTTCTGGATCAATTAAATTAGCAATCTTGTTTGTATTTACTATAACTAAATCATTAATTAATTGCTCATCATTTAGGAATTTAAATGACTCAAGCATTTGATCAGTTGTATAAAACTCTAAATCAGGTAATAAGAAGTTTCTTCCTTCAAATTCAACCTTTCTGTGGTCGAACAAGAAGTGTGAAGAGTTACCAATACCTTTTGAATAAACAAGGCATCTGAAGACTTCCTTATCTAATTTATTTTTATATCTAACGTCACCAATTGCAACAGGAATTTTGTCAAGCTTATTTGCTCAATTAATCATTCTTTTAATACCATCATAAATTTCTTCTTGAGTAAATTTTTCCTGTGGTTCTAAGTAATGTTTTAATGCATTAGGATGTGGTATTTCAATGTAATCAGCGAATTCTGCTGACTTTTGAATTTCAATATCTGATGAATAAAAAATATTGTCTATAAATCTACTTTTAAGTCCACCTGACCCTATTAAAATGTTTTCAGTCTTCTTGATGTCCTCCATAAATAATTTAGGAGACTTAAAGAATCTTTCGGTTAATGAAAGTGTGATTAATTTAGAAATTTCTTTAATTCCTTGTTGGTTTTTAGCAAGAACAGAAATTTGATTTGATCTAACATGTGAGTAAACATTTGGTTCATAAGTATTATATAAATCATCAAATGTTAAAATACCTTTCTCTTTTAACATTTGAATTGACTTAATTCAAGCACTAGCAAGAACACCAGCATCGTAGTCAGCACGGTGAGCTACTGCTGAATCATAACTAACTTGTAGATATGAACAGTAGTTTCCTAACGTATGTGAACGTTTTTCAGGGAATAGCAATCTTGAAATGTTAAGTGTATCGACAAAGAATGTGTTTGGAACTTTTTTACCTTGCTCAATGAACTTTTGGATAATAAAGTTAAAGTCGAAGTTAGCATTATGAGCTACACAAACTTTATTATTTAATAAATCATAAATTTTATCAAGAGCTTCATTTAACTCAATCCCCTCTTCATCTAACATTTTTTGTGTAATGTTAGTTAAGCTCATTGTTTTAGCACTAAGAGGTTTTTGTGCCTTAATAAAGAACTGTAAGTCTTTATGATTAAAAGCATTATGCTCTTTAACAATTTGAGCACCAAATTCAATTAATTCTCCTGTTTGCGCTGATAAGTGTGTTGTTTCAATATCAAGCACAACAAATTCAGTTTGCTCTAAAACTGCATTTTTATCGGGCGAATAATTTAATAAGAAATTAGGATTTTTTGAAATAACATCAAAACTAACTCCATAAATTGGTTTAATACCAGCTTTTTTAGCAGCTTTTTCGAAAGTTGGATAACTTTGCACACCATTTGAATCAACTATAGCAACTGCTGAATGTCCATATTGCTTAACTATGGAAACAATATCTTCAGCATTTAAAAGTCCATCCATAGTTGACATTTTTGTTCTTGTGCTAAGCTCAACTCTTTTTTCATAAGCTAAATCTTCTTGCTCTTCTGTAAGTGGATCAACTTTGCTAAAAGAGTTAACTGTGATTTGTTTATTGTACTTGTCTACACCATTGTAAGTTGAACCATATGGATTAGAAACTCTACCCATAGCTTCAACTGTATCTCCGATTTTTGGAACATAAACATCTTTAGTATTTTCTCTCTCGAAGAAAACTGTACTAATAGCATCATTATAATCAGTAATTGAAATGTTATGAATTTTTAACCCTTTGTTAGTGTCTCTAACGTCAGTTTTATAAACATAACCAGTTACAGAAACATTTGTAGTTTCATCTTCATAAGGAAGTTCGTGAACTTCTTGAATTGTGTATTTTGTATAACTAGATGGTGAACGTCTTTTTCCTCAACTTCCTTTATCATAGCTGATTGAACCTTTTTTAGATGAAGTTGAGACTGTCTCGTGATCACTAAATTGATTTTTGATTTTGTCATAATTTTGAAGGATGTTATTGTTGATTTGTTCTTTTAAATCAAATGTATTGACTTTAACATTTAATTCAAATGCATCAAAACCAAAAAGTTCTTTCATATACTTATTAACTGCCTTAAGTTCTTCTTGAAATTCAGGAGTATTTTGATAATCAAAAATATGTGCTAAATATTTTCCTGTTTCTTCATCATAATTAACATTTTTAAATCTTAATACTCTTGCAATTCCACTATTATCTGGAAGAGTTTTCTTAACTACATATTCCAAATAATTAAGAACTAATGGACTTGATAAATATTCATTATTATCGTATTTAAATTTGAAATTAACTCTTTCTTTTATAGCTGCAACTGTTAAAGTTCTTAAATCTTCAAGCGATGGAATTGATAAAAGAGTTAAAGTAACCTCTAATCTTTCTTCATTTGTATTTGAATTTTTAACAACCTTAATACTATTGCTATCTATTTTCGCATCCGAAAATGATGCGATAAAAGGTAAATTTAATTTGTTAGCTAATAAATTAAATTTTTGATTTTTGTATCCTTCCATTACTTCACCACCTTGTATAAGTTATAAAAATATTATTATAATTAATATATAGTATTTTTATTAACTATCTTTTAAAAATTTAAATATTGAAAGAAAAAATGACCTATAAAACCTATGAAACACCACATAAGAATGGCATTTCAATTGCATGATAGTCATTTATATTTCAAATTATAGCTTTAATACAATTGCTGAATTGAATTGTTACAAAATAAGATAAGAAAAGTAGACAGCTCTGACCTCTGTTCACTTTTCTTATCTTAGTTTAAAAAATTAGTAATTTAATGAGTACTTGCAATTCTTATTATAGAAATATATTCTATTCACTGAAACTTCTTCCTCTACCTCCTAAAGGTATTAGTTGATTTCTTATATTCATATTCTTTAACGGTCTCTTTTAATTTTACAATTAAACCTGCGTCATCAAATGGTTTTGTTTCTTGAGCATTCACTCAAAGAATTGTTAAGTAATAAACTAATATTTTTTGTTGAATTAAATATTCTTCTCAATATGTATCATAAACATTTAAGAAAAACTCTTCTTGCTCTTTATTTAAGTATGAACCACAAATAAAGTAAGCTAAGTCAAAATGCTTGTCACCCATTGAAGCATACTCTCAATCGATAAAGTAAACTTTGTCGTTTAAGTCTAGGAGAATATTGTTTAAGTATAAATCATTGTGCAATGGTCTATTTGATTCAGAGTTTTTTAATATTAAATTAATTCTCTTATAGTAATCATTAAGAACATCAATTTTTATTCCTCTTTCATTCAGAATTCTTCTATACTCTTTTACTCTTGAAGCTACATTTGTTTTAGGGAACTGTAGCTTTGAATCGTGTAATGTCTTAAAATTATTCGCGATTTGAGTCAAAATATCTTCTGTAAACACCAATGGTTTTGTCTGAATATACTCTCATTCAACAGAATTTTCTGTTTCATTAATTAAACGAGGTACAAAATCAAATTCCTCAAGTAATGCGTAATCTAACTTATGATTGAATTTATTTAAAACCTTTTCTTGATAGATTGAATTTTCAGTCATATATGTCTTATTTGTGTGTCCAATATTTATCGGTTTTTTCATATGTACCTCCACATTTTATTTTTTAAAAGTATATAATTAAGAATTATAAAAGGAAATTAATAACTATGAAAAAATTCTCAAAATATATTGTTATGGATTTTGGTAATACATTCATCAAAATAGTTAATTTCAAAGTCGACTTAAGAACAAATGAAATTAAACAAGGTAAGGCAAAAATTATTGACTACTTGACTTTTACCGAAAAGCTTACTAAGATACTTAAAGATCTTGAAGACACGAGAATCCTTGTAGCTGCAACTAATACAGATGAGGATTTATGTAAAACCATTATATTTGCAATGGCAAGTAAGTTGAATTTTATGTCTAATGATTTAGTTTACTTAAACGATGAGAAAAAAATAATTATTAAAGGGATGTCTCACTTAATTGATAAAAATATAAAACACAAAGGTTCTATTGGTTTTGATATCTTATCAGCATTACTTATAAACTCAATTAAATATAAAAAAGATTCAATTAACTTATTAGGAACATATTGAGTTAATTTAAAAATGAAAAACTTAATTCTTAAAAGTGTTTCAATAGCTAGAATAGTCGACTTTTTCGATATACCATTTGTAGCTCCTTCAATAATCGAAAGTGAATTAAGAGTACCTAAAACTAAAGAAGGAACAACTACAAAAACAGCTATGTTAAATGGTTTAAGCTCTTTATTATCAGGTTATGTATCTTCATTTGATAAACCAGAAAACTCAATAATTTCTGGTGGATGATCTAGATATTTTGATAAAAGTTTATTTAATATTGAAAAATTCATTGTATCTGAAGGATACTTACATATGTATCTTCAATTTCTTCAAGAACTTGAAGATTAAGAAAGGAAATAATGAAAAAAGAAGAACAAAAATCTTTTTGAATAAATAGAGTTATTCCTGCTCTAATTATCGGACTTGTTCTAGTTATATTTTTAACAGTATCAAAATTCTCTTTTGATTTTAATTTATATAAAAACTTTAATGATGGAGTATTTTGGTTTTTAAGAACATTGTCTATTTTGATTTTTGTAGGATTTGCTTTTTGAATTTATTATGAACTATCAAAAGCATATCTGCAAAACCATAAAATATTTAAATGAGTTTTACCTGCTTTAGCAGTTGGATTACTCTTTGCTTATCCAAACTTCCTTAAGTTCTTAGTAACTCGTATAACTAGCCAAGAAAGTATTTTAGTTAATAAAAATATATTACAAATTGGTACAGTCTTTACGGATGCTACTTATGGTGCATTTAGTTTCTTTGATGCAATATGACCTTTAACAATTACATTAATTTTTGTATTAATTAGATTTTTAACTATTAAAAACATTAATCTTAAATATTTAGCAATTAAAGCTTTATCATTCTTTTTCATCTTTTCATTCTTAACATATTTCTTAAAATCATTTATGGTCTTACTTGCTCAAACTTACGCTATTGAAGTTATTTTATTAATTGTATTCATTGCAATGTCTTGTGACATTGGAGGATACTTTGGAGGTAAGCTTTTAGGCCACAAGTTTTTCAAAGAAAAACTTGCTCCAGCTATTAGTCCTAAAAAGACAATTGAAGGCGCTATTGTCGGAATTATTGCTGCAATCGCAGTTACATTAGCATATATGGGAATAGCTTATGGAATAGCATCAGATAAAAAACAAACATTAATGTACATAATGATAACACCATGAAATGCAGCGGCTAATAGATTAAATATGATGTTTGTGTATTTAATGTTATTCATCTTCCTTGCACCTATGTTTGCAATCTGTGGTGACTTAGCATTTTCACTCATAAAAAGAAGAAATGAAATTAAGGATTTCTCAAACATATTAAGAGAACATGGTGGTATTTTAGATAGATTAGATTCAATCTCTTTTGTATTTATTTTATTTATCACGCTATCAATGTTCGCGATAATATAGTAAATTAGCCTACAGCTATAGGTTAAACATTTTAATAGTTTAAACGTTTTAAATGAATGAGTTTCTATAGCTCATTCATTTTTATAATTAAGTTCTTTATCACTTAATACATAAAAATATCATTTGTATTTTTCTTCCCTAAATTTCTTGAATCTTAGCAAAATTTATTTGGATACCTACATATTGCTTTTAAAATTTAGTCACTTCTCAAACTTTAACACTAGTGAATCAGGTTTATCCTATAAAATTAAAAAATCATTAAAAAACTATGAACTATTCTTGAAGGACATATAATTCAAATATATAATAAAAAAACACAAGGAGTCTTATGAGTTTAAAAATTATTTTCGGAAAAAATAAAACTGGTAAAACAAAATATTTAGAAAGTAGATATCCAAAAACAAATTCTAATAATTTATTCATTGAAGCTGAAATTGACCTTGAAGGAATTCTCAAGGGAAATACAGGTGGTAAAGGAAAAAATGAAGTAATTTCTCCGCATAAAAAGGTTTTTGATTTTCTGAACACAAAATTTGCAAAACCATTTAAAGTAAGAATAAGTAACGATGAAGATTATGAAAAAATTAACTCATTCAAATATAATGCAGATAGATTTCAAAATAAAATGAAAGATATTTGTGATCCATTTTTTGAACCATCTTTTAAAAATTGTTTTAACACGAGAGGTTTGGAACAAGAATTTGAATACAACTTTATGGTTTTAGAATTTTTAAATAATAACAAAAGAACAATGGGTAGTTCTGGTAGCATGAATTATTCATTAATTAAATTGCTATATGAAATGATATCCGATGGTCAAATAATGCCTACTGAGGAATTCACATTAATAATAGATGAAGTCGAAAAATTCTTGCACCCAGAATTAGTTCATAAAATAGCAAATATGATTATAGAAATTTCAGAAAAGCTTGATGTTATAGTAACAACACATTCCCCATTGTTTTTAGAAAAAATATTTGCTAGACATAGAAAGAAATTCATTAATGAATCAACTTGCAACATCGAATATCTTCTTTTTGCGAAATATGATGATCATAATCAAGAATCTACAATTGTGACTCTGGATAAAGATAGAATTACCGAAACTTTAGTTGAAAACAATTCCAGAATAACAGCCTGGTTAGCTGATTTTCTATTTTCATCAAGATGTTTCTTTATTGAAGGTTTAATTGACAATAGCATAATCAATGACATTATAAGCAAAAACGATTTAGAGAATCCATATACTATAATTGATTGCAATGGGAAGAAGCAAATTAATAAAATGCTAAATATAGTTAGAGATTTATCAATAATTAGATATTACAGAATTTGTCTATTTTACGACTCAGATGGAGATGAAGATACTGAAAGAATTATTCAGATTGAAGATGAAGAAAGAGAATATGTATCATCTGTTATAAACAAACCTGACTTAGAAAGAGCGCTATTTGATATAGTGAAAAAAGATAATGTTGAATACATAGACACAAATTCTGGAGCAATAACTTTAAAGAACTTTAAAAGAGAGAAAATTGATAGAAATAGTAATTTTATATTTACTCTCGATTGAATAAAACAAAACTCCACAAAAAAGGATATAGAAAATCAAATCAAAGCAATTGAAGAACAAATAATAAAATTCATGACTGAATAAGATAAACTAGGACAAAAAAAGTAGACAGTTTTTTATTTTCTGTCTACTTTTTTTGTCTTAGTTTAACTAAAGTTATAGCGTTTCACTTCTCAATTCAGCAATGACTATAGTAATTTCACTCTATTCATTTTATTTTTATAAAAAGTAAAACTGAAATCATTTTAGCGGCATACTAAAATGATTTTTGTACCTACATTTAATAAAGTTTGAAGTTTAATACTGATAAAATACATTGATAATTAATATTAAAATATTTTCTCAATATTAATCACTAATTTATCAAAGTATTTTCTAATTTCATCACTGTTCTCCAAAAAGTATTTTTGTTTATTATATTCTTCTACTAAATCAGTTAGTGAAAAACCTCTCACTGTAGTATTTCCTCTAGAAAGCGATTCGAAATCAATCAACTCAAAAACTTTACGAGCCGTGTTATTTTTTAACTTTACAAAAACATATTGTCTATTTTTATGTAGTTTGTTTTGATCGAATATTTTTTCATTATAATCATAGAATCCCTGTCTATGGATTGCGAAATCTCAATTATATTTAGATTTATCAAAATATTTAAGTGTGCTCCTTGTATTATTGTGAATGAAAGTTTCAAAATCATCTGTTTTTATTGATTTTGGTAATTTTAATCTTTTATCATCTATATAAATCTCTTTTCTCTTATTAACTCAAATTTGAAAAATACAATTAACGTTATACTTACGATTTTCTACCAAAAATGAATCATCTGAAAGAACTGATTCATAAACTAATTTTGCATTTGGTTCTACATGCTTTTGCATAGAATATCTACTAAATATTTTGGGTAATATAAAACATACAACGTCACTTTCTGTGAGAGCTTTATTCAAAAAATCCAACGCTAATTTTCCTCTATAACCAAAAGGAGGATTACCTATAACAAATCTATTCTTTTTGTATTTTAATTTTACTTGAAGATAATCGCATTCAACACCATTATCATGTGGATAATTTGATAAGTCTATATCATAAGCTTTTATTTGAGACATCTTTAACTTATATTTAATAAGTGAGTCAACAAAATTACCGGAACCAACGCTACTTTCGATTATTTCGCTATCTCGCACACTAGGAAACATACCTATAATTTTTTCTACTAAAAAATCAGAAACAATAGGATTTGTGAAAAATTGATCTAATTCCTTAGTTTTCTTATTCATCACTACCTTCTAACATTTTTATCACATTCATCTCAAAACGATCACCAATTTGCTCGTCAAAAATATCTTTAAACTTGCTTGTTCTAAAATCATTAGCATAGCAAAAATCTTTTCTGACATATGGTTTTAACCCAAAAGCGTTTTCAGTTTCAATTTGCATCAAATTCATTTTTATCAATTTTTTTCTTAATTCAGCTATAGAAACATCTTGATTGTTCTCTGTAAAGAACTCATTTAGTAAATCTCTAGTTTTAGAAGATATAAAATCCTCTCCCTTAAAAAAAGTTAAATGAGAGTTCTTATATATATATATATATAATTTTGAGTTGCTGATATCACAAGCAAGTGGTGGGTGCTAAGAAAAAAATAGGGTCTGTTTTCATTT